>DAITNM010000113.1:0-3146 GCA_036834585.1 Thermodesulfovibrionales bacterium
AATCTGTAATCCCGAACCTATTCCCGAACCTATTCCCGAACTTATTCCCGAACCATTATGGAAAACATTATGCCAGAACATAAGACAAACTCCTTCCCTTGCCTTCTGGCTTAATTACCTTTAAATCCACTAATTTAGTAATCTCTTTCAACGCACCACGGTCTGAAATCTTGAACATCTCCCTCACATCACGGTTTGTTATCCTGCTGTTCTGGTTGATAAACTCAACAACCCTCATTTGTTTTCCTGTCAGAGCAATCTGTCCCTTTCTTGTCCTTCTCAATCTTTCACTACTTAGTCTTATAACTTTCTCCTTAACAGCCAATATGCTGACTTTGACACCCTCTACAAAATAATCAAGCCAGATGGTTAAGTCGCGAGTCTTCTGGTCAACACTCTGCAAAATTTTATAATAAGCTGGTCTATCTGAATCATAGTAGTCATCCAGACAGAAAAATTGCTTAGCATCAAAGCCCCTCAGATAAAGTATCAATGTTGCTAAGGCTCGGGCTGTTCTGCCATTGCCATCTGCAAAAGGATGGATTCTGACAAATTCATAATGGGCAATCCCTGCTTCAATTACAGCATCAAGTGCTTTTGCCTCAGATGAGTTTATCCATTCAATTAAAGCCTTCACCAACTTAGGAACATCTTCATTTGGAGGAGGTCTGAAGATAACCTCACCTGTTAATCTGTTCCCAATTACTGCATACCGATTACGATAGACACCGCAATCAGAAGGATTTTCTAAAGTCTCTTGGGTTACCATTTTGTGGATATTTAGAAGATTCTTCTCGGTAATATCTTGCCCATCCGCAAGTTTGTCTATATTTTCTAATACGCTCAGATAATTTAAGACCTCTTGCTTATCCTTATGCGTCTCCATCACCTCACGCCCAAAGGCCAAATCACCGACCTGTTCTAAAGACAACCTGTTTCCTTCAATGGCTGTAGAGGAATGGGCGCTATGGATAATCGCTTCTCGACGGAGTACCACTTCCCATTTCGTAACAAAAGTAGAATTTAGAATTAGCACTCTCGCAACAGCAATTTGCGACAGATTATTTACGATCTTATTTGTATATCGAAAATTTGGTTTAAACATTATTGCTACCTTTTTAGCTCACTGAGATATCATTCAATCTCTTGTTATATATATCTTCCTTGCTGTGATGTCCTGATTACTTTCTCAGTTCACCGCCTGTTTTTCCCAATATATGCTCTACAATGGAAGAATGAAGTTTTTCAACCTCTTCATCGGTGAGAGTTCTATCTTTTGACCTATATGTAATACTGAATGCCAGGCTCTTCTTACCTTCCGGGATATTACCGCCTTTATAGTAATCGAATACAGAAACATTTTCTATCAGTCCTGATGGAAAAGTCCTGATCATATCCAAAATCTCGGAAGCAGGAATATCTTCATTAACAACGACGGCAACATCACGTTCAACAGAAGGATATCTCGGTATGGGTGTATACGTTATAGAATCTGGTATGTATTTCATAAGAAGGTCGAGGTCTATCTCAAACAGAACTATCTCTGGTTTATGTTTTTTGATATCGAGCTTTTCTACAATTTCAGGTCCAAGGACTCCGAGATAACCAACACGAGAGCCTGAAACATATACATCAGATGCCTGCCCCTTATGAAGGAAAGGCTCAGAAGAAGGTACAAAAGAATATTCCTTTATCTTTAATTCTTCAAAAATGGATTCCAGGGCACCTTTAATGATGAAAACTTCATGTATATTTTCCTTCCACAGAGAAGGGCTTTTTTCTCTATAGTAAATTCCTCCAAGCCTTAAGTTCTCCAGGGGAAGTGGCTTACCAATATTTTCAAAAACTATTGATACCTCAAAAAGCCTTATGTCCTCTATTCCTCTATCAAGGTTATATTTGAAATTTTCGATTAATGATGGTATTAACGTTGTTCTGAGTAGAGAATCTTCCTTTCTTAAAGGATTTTTTACGTAAAGGGTGTTACGCCTTTTGTCTGTTTCCGGTATAGCAATGATATCAAGACTTTCCGGACTCATAAAACTATAATTAATGACTTCAGTAAAACCCAGCTTCTTTATTCCATCTCTTATCTGTAAAATATTTCTGATTCTTTTATTAGACTTAACCAGGGGAAGAGGACTTCTCGGGATCTTTGAAGCAATCCTGTCATAGCCATATGACCTCGCTATCTCTTCAGCCACATCACTGTTGTTTTTTATGTCACGCCTAAATGAGGGGGGATAAACAATAAAGAAATCTCCCTTGTCCTCTACGGGTATTCCAAGACTTTTGAGGATTTCAAGCATCTCTTCTTTTGAGAGCTGTGTCCCAAGGAATCTGTTTATTTTCTCGTATTTTATTTCTATGGGCTCGGGAACATATTTCACCGGATATGCATCTATCAATTCATAAATCTTTCCTCCTGCTATTTCCTTTATCAGGAGGGCTGCCCTGTTGAGTGCCTTTACAAGAAATTCTATATCTGTTCCCCTTTCAAACCTGTAAGAGGACTCACTTATAAGGTTTAACCTTTTGGACGTCCTCCTTACAGAGAAAGGCTCAAAATATGCACTCTCAAGGAAGATATTCTTTGTGTTATCACCAACTTCTGTATTCATTCCGCCCATAACTCCTGCAATGGCAACAGGCTCTTCAGCATCCCATATCAGTAAAGTATCTCCTGATATCTCACGCTCGATTCCATCAAGGGTAAAAATCCTGACACTTTGTGTTTTCATAGTATTCGGTGCAGCAACTTTTATCTTTCTGTCTTCTATCTTATCCGCATCAAAGGCATGAAGTGGATGTCCATACTCCAAAAGCACATAATTTGTTATATCAACGATATTGTTTATAGACCTTATACCACACTTCTCAAGTCTCTTTTTAATCCATTCAGGAGAGTCAGAGATACGAATACCCTTTACTACCCTGCCTGCATATCTGTTACATAGTTCGGGATTTAAAATCTCAACGGTAAAATCAGAAGGGGGCACTTCTTCTCCTATATCATGAGGAGGTAATGTAATTGGAAGCTTATAAGCTGCTGCTACCTCTTTTGCTATTCCTATGATACTCAGACAGTCCGGTCTGTTTGGAGTGACATTGACTTCAAGAACCGTATCATCTTCAAAACGTTCAAG
>DAITNM010000114.1:0-3126 GCA_036834585.1 Thermodesulfovibrionales bacterium
GACGGAGAAAGAGGCTGCACCTTTATGAGGGCCTTAAGGACAAGATTAACTGCTGGCTTCTGGGGGTCATTTGTGAAAACCTTCACAGATTTGGAGATAAAGCCTACTTTGCCCTTTATGTCTATATTAGCAACAATCTTTCCTTCTTCTCCTGGCTTCAGATGGCTTGAACTAGCCACCACAGCAGCGCATCCTCAGGAAGAAGACAGTCTTTTTATTTCAAGATCTTCATTACCGCTGTTTTTAAAATCAAAGGCGTGCTCAATTTTATCACCCTGGAGAACCGTACCAAAGTCATAGCTTTCTGTTTTAAACTCTATTGAGGGTTGTGAAAAAGCGACTGATGGGAAGATTAGTAAAAATATGATCAAAAAAATCTTTTTCATAGATTTATATTACACCATTACCCTTTAAAAATGGAATATGTTTTCGTGATGAAATATCCTTTATTTCAAAAGTGATAAAAGGCAACGATAGTTAAGTTATGTCATTCCCGCTTGTCGGGAATCTTTCTTCGGAAGGATTCTGGACAAGCCAGAATGACATTTTCGGGACAAATACTATATCCTGCCCTGCTATCACGGAAATGGAGATGTTTACTTTCTTCGGGGTCTATTAACTTACCTGTGCTTTTTAGGTTATATTGAAAGATACAAAAATGCTGAACGCAATAAAAATAAAGGGGGCAAGAGAGCACAATCTCAAGAATATAAATCTTTCCATTCCCAGAGATGCAATAACAGTAATAACAGGCCCATCAGGCTCTGGTAAATCATCCCTCGCTATCGATACTATATATGCAGAAGGACAGAGGCGTTATGTTGAGAGCCTTTCTGCCTATGCCAGGCAATTTCTTGAGCAACTCCGAAAGCCTGATATTGACTACATTGAGGGATTATCTCCGTCCATCGCTATAGATCAGAAGACTGTTATCAGGAGCCCCCGTTCAACAGTAGGCACCATCACTGAGATATACAATTACATGCGTGTCCTGTATACGAGGATAGGCAAGCCATACTGTTATAACTGCGGCTCTCTTATCGCAAAACAGGAATCCAAAGAGATTATTCAAGCTGTTCTGTCTTTACCCCAGGGCACTCGTCTTCAGGTCCTTGCACCAATAGTGAGGGACAGAAAAGGCGAATACAGGAAAGAACTTCAGCAGATGAGGAGAGAAGGGTTCATACGGGCAAGGATTGACGGCACGATGGTTGACCTTACACAGGATATTGCCCTCAAAAAGCAGAAACGACATACAATAGAGATTGTTATAGATCGCCTTATTATAAAGCCTGGCATTGATAAGCAGATCAAGTATGCAATCGAGACAGCTCTTCGCTATGCGGATATTGTCGTAATAAACCTGATTGATGGAAACAGGGATATACTCTTTTCAAAAACCATGGCCTGCCCAAAATGCGGAATCAGTTACCCGGATATAAACCCCATGTTTTTCTCCTTCAACAGCAAACAGGGTGCCTGCCCAAGATGCAAGGGTCTTGGCTTTGAGACCCTTGAAGAAGACTCAACTGAATTTGAAGACCAGAAAATATGCAGACTTTGTAACGGTCTGAGATTGAGAAAAGAGGCCTTAAGCATAAAAATACAAGATATTAACATCGGTGAACTTGGAAGGATGTCAATAAAAGATGCCTTGTTTTTTATCAACAATTTGAAGCTCACCGAAAGGGAGCAGACAATTGCATCCCGAGTCCTTAAGGAAGTCAGGGATAGGCTTAACTTCCTGGAAAAGGTTGGATTAGATTATCTCACCCTTGATAGGTCATCTCTTACACTTGCAGGTGGAGAATCACAGAGGATAAGGCTTGCAACACAACTCGGCTCTTCGCTGACAGGCGTTCTCTATGTACTCGATGAACCAACGATCGGCATGCATCCAAGGGATACAAAAAAGCTCCTTGAAAATCTCTCATCAATGAGGGATGCCGGTAATACCATTATCATTGTCGAGCATGACGAAGAGACTATAAGGTGGTCAGATCATATAGTGGATATGGGTCCTGGTGCAGGACTTAATGGCGGATTGATTGTAGCCTCCGGGAAACCCGAAGAGATAGAAAAAAATGAAAAGTCATTAACAGGAAAATACCTCAGCGGAAAGTTATCAATAGACATCCCTCCTTTGAGGAGAAAACCAAAAGACTTTATAAGAATTATAGGTGCCAGGGAATTCAATCTCAAGGAGTTAGATGTCAGTATCCCCCTTGGAATCTTCACATGCATAACAGGAGTATCGGGTTCTGGAAAAAGTACGCTTGTACTCGAGATACTCTATAAAGCACTCTTAAAGGAACTATATGGAAGCAAAGTGACACCCGGCCGATACAGAGAAATTACAGGAAATGACAGGATAGACCGTGTGATATGTGTTGACCAATCCCCTCTTGGAAAGACACCGCGATCTAATCCGGCAACCTACACTGGCGCATTCTCATTTATCCGGGAATTGTTCTCGCAGGTGTCCGATTCAAGAATAAGAGGATATACTCCTTCAAGGTTCAGTTTCAATCTGTCTGGCGGAAGGTGCGAATCCTGTCGTGGAGACGGACTGATCAGGGTGGAGATGCACTTCCTCCCTCCTGTATATATACCTTGTGATATATGCAAGGGGAAAAGATATAATAAGGAGACTCTTGATATTAAATATAAAGGGAAGAACATTGCAGAGGTGCTCGATATGACTATATCTGAAGCCCTCCAATTTTTTTCCTCTATCCCCTCCATTAGGCAGAAACTTGAGGTCATTGAAGACGTTGGTCTTGGTTATTTACAGCTCGGACAGCCTGCATCAACCCTTTCGGGAGGCGAAGCTCAAAGGGTAAGATTGTCGAAAGAACTCGGGAAAAGATCAACAGGCAGCACACTCTACATACTCGATGAACCTACAACAGGACTTCACTATGTTGACATCCATAAGCTGCTCAATGTGTTAAACAGACTTATAGATTTAGGAAATACAGTAATCATAATAGAACACAACCTTGATGTTATAAAGTCAGCCGACCACATTATTGATCTCGGGCCTGAAGGTGGAGAAGAGGGGGGAAGGATCGTTGCAGAAGGAACTCCGGAGGAAGTCAGCACAAACCCTGATTCCTACACTGG
>DAITNM010000115.1:0-3124 GCA_036834585.1 Thermodesulfovibrionales bacterium
ACAATAGTTCTGATAGGCCATATTCAGGAAGGGAATAAAAAAGGGGGAATCCGTTTTGCTGTGACCAAGGATACAAAAGAAGTCACAGTATCCTTAATCAGAGACCTTGTGCATCAGACTATAATTGACTTTACCTCAAAAATAGAAAATTATGTGAAGCAGCCCAGTAACGGTTGTTTTATCAAAACGGTAAAACCCCAGGCATGCCCTTATAAGATATCCTTTGGATACTCCTATATGTGCCATTGTCCCACAAGAATTGAACTTTATAATCGTTATAAAATATAATTCTTCAATATGACAGAGAGGGATAATAAACTCAAGGAGATATCAAGAGAGCTTAATGAACATATCATTGCCGTAAAGGGAACATTAGAACTCATTGAGGCATCTGTTTCAGAAGATGAATTGCAAAACCTTATCGCCAAAGCAATCGAGAGAATGGATACAATCCACGGACTGTCTCAGGACCTTATTGTCGCTTTGAAAAATTGTCTTGAGATGCTGGGCGAATTACATAACAAAAAAACGGATGCATAGAGTTAACACAAATGATGCAGGCGTTCTCAGCGAAGACTCGCATCGAGAATCTTTCTTTAGGAAGGATGCCGGACAAACCGGCATGACAAAAGTTAAAGGCTTATTTTTTCTTACGCTTTTTCACAAAATCTGAAACAGGGATTGCAGCAAGGGTAAGAGGATGAGATGATCCTCTCGAACCGAGTTCAATAGAAGCTTTCAACACCGTCGCATTATCTGGAGCTTCAATAATGCTGACAAAATCATACAGACCCAGTACTGCATATTGTTCCTTTACTTTGATCCCCATTTTTTCAAATTCCTTATTCACCTCGAAAATCCTTTCAGGATTCTCCTTAACCGTTTTTCTTCCCTTATCCGTAAGGGAACTTAGTACAACATAGTAAGGCATATCTCCTCCTTCCTTAATCCAACACTAATGTTTCCCTATTATACATGTCCATGAACTCTGTTCCAATGGTTTATAGGTTCAACCCCTTTTTGGAAAAGAGGGGGAGGGGGGATTTATGAATGAATTCCTTTCCGAAAAATTCCCCCTAATCCCCCCTTTGCTAAAGGGGGGAAATAATAGGGTAAGATCTTAATTAAACAGCTTTCAACATCTTTGAAGATTTATAACTTATGGTTGAACAGATAAGGTCGACAGGGAATGTCATTGAAATTTACAGCATAAAAATTATATTATGGTGTAATAAATAAAGGAGGGTCTATGCTTAAGGAGAAAGTTGAAGAGGTCCTTACAAAAATAAGGGTTGGCCTTCAAAGAGATGGTGGAGACATAGAACTTGTGGAAGTAAAAGACAGCGTTGTTTATGTGAAACTGAAAGGCGCATGTGGCACATGTCCAATGGCGACGCTTACACTGAAGAACTGGGTAGAAGCTAATTTGAAAAAAGAGATACCGGAGATAAGTGCTGTCCAGGCTGTTTAGTCAGCATGAATCCTCAGTTAGCAAATAAGAGTGTATTTACGTATGGTGTTTCTCTAATCCTTTTTTTTCTTGCCACTTCTTCTTCAGCCTCTGAAAAAATAGATGTAAAAGGTATCCGCTACTGGTCATCCCCGGGTTATACAAGGGTAGTTATTGATCTCTCCAGTCCCGCTGATTTTTCCACAAACCGTTTATCCAATCCCGACAGGGTCTATTTTGATCTCAAGAACAGCAGATTAAAAAAAGAGATAAAGACCGCTCTACCTGTCGGAGACGGGCTACTCAAGGCAGTAAGAGCCGGGCAGTTTGATGCCCAGACGGTCAGGGTTGTTCTTGACCTTGAGAAGATCAAAGATTTTCATTCCTTTATTCTTGATGATCCAACGAGGCTTGTTATCGATGTGAACGGGGCTGAAATTGCGAAGAAACCCGAAACGCCTGTAGTAAGGAGGAGGGTGGTTATTGACCCGGGTCATGGAGGGCATGACCCCGGTGCAGTAGGCCCAAGCGGGCTCTATGAAAAAAATGTTGTCCTTGATATTGCGCTTAAACTCAAGAAGATCCTCCTTGCGGATCCATTCAATGAGGTCTTCCTCACAAGAGAAACAGATAGATTTATCTCCCTTGAAGAGAGGACTGCCATGGCAAACAGAAAGAATGCCGACTTTTTTGTTTCCATACATGCGAATGCAAATCCCGTGAGAAGGGTTAAGGGCATCGAGACCTATCTACTCAACTGGACAAATGATGATGAGGCCATGAGGGTTGCAGCACGTGAGAACAAGATATCGCTCAAAAAGATGAGGGAGATGCATAGGCAGATGGATACGTTAGGGATGATATTGAATGACCTGTCAAGGGACAGCAAGAGAAATGATTCCATTAAACTTGCCAATTATATACAGCAGTCCATGATAACAACGCTGAATAATGAATCCAGCTATAAAAGGATAGACCTTGGAGTCAAGCAGGCACTCTTCTATGTGCTTTTCGGCGCCAGGATGCCATCTGTTCTTGTAGAGGTTTCGTTTATCAGCAATCCACAGGAGGAACAGCTCCTCTCAGATGAATCATACAGGATGCAGATAGCTAAAGCGATTGCGAAAGGGCTGAATACCTATACTGATTCCGCTCCAGCGGAACAGAAGGTTGCGGGGTTATAGATAACATTCTTTTTTCCTTTATACTATTTTAAGTTCTTTCCTGCTTTTTTATAAGCCATTGTCTAATGAGTGTCTGAGAAACTCGTTTATCTTGTTATCTTCTCTTGACGAGAGACTCTTCCTTAATCCCCTCCCTGAGGGGAGGCTGCATACTGCGGTATCGTCAATCCTGATGAGCATTCCATGTGATAGAATAGCTTTGTCTGGGGTTTTGTCATGAATAAGATAGATATGTTAATAAAAAATGGTCTTGTCTTTGATGGGACAGGTTCTGAGCCATCCAAAGCGGATATCGGAATATCGTCTGATAAAATCCTTTTTGTTGACAAGAAAGCAAAAGTCAAAGCAGACAGAATCATAGATGCAAAAAATATGGCTGTTGCCCCTGGTTTTATCGATACCCATTCACACTCAGAATTTACTCTCCTTGCAGATCCACGTGCTGAGGGGAAGGTATGTCAGGGGATAACTACTGAAATAAACGGGAACT
>DAITNM010000116.1:0-3090 GCA_036834585.1 Thermodesulfovibrionales bacterium
AACAAGTCGGAAGGATTCCCGACAAGCGGGAATGACACTGAAAACAAATATTCAGTTTTTGACGCCCTGCGGTTTCTGCTGCAGGGTCTTCATCAAGTCACTAAAATCAAAGATAGTCTTGAACTCTGGAGATGGCAACGGCTTAACCCTTGAATTTGAGATTGCCTTGTAAATGAGATACTTGATGCCGAACCTTTGTGCTGTTTTTAATACTTCAAGAGTGTCATCGACGAGTATTGTTTTTTCTTTGCTGAAGTTCAGTCTCTGTTCTGCTTTGTTCCAGAATTCAATTTTCTCTTTTGGAAACCCGATCTCAAAAGATGTTATCGCACCTGTAAGGTACTTGCCGAGGTCTGTCTTCTTCAGCTTCATGTCGAGCACCTTGTAATGTGCGTTCGTGACGATGAATGTCTTAATCTTCCGGGTTTTCAGCATCTTCAAAAAATTCTCAACATGGGGATGCACTTCTACAAGATGCCGTATCTGTTCTTTTAAGGCCATAATGTCGAGTCCGAGCTCCCGTGACCAGAAATCAATATCAGTCCAGTTCAGTGTCCCCTCATGTGCTTTGTATTTTTTAAACAATTCTTCTTTTGCCTTCCCGAAGGTGATTTTGTGTTTTTCTGCATACCTTTCCGGTACCAGATGTTCCCAGAAATAATCATCAAAATATCTGTCGAGGAGGGTGCCGTCCATATCGAGGAGGACACAGGTGATATCTTTGAAAGGAATAGAAATCATAAGAAACTTTTACAGTTGGCCTTTTGTAGTCGGGATACCTTTGATCCTTGGGTCGATGTATACAGCATTCCTCAGTGCTCTTCCCAGAGCCTTGAAAACTGCCTCAATTATGTGATGTGTATTTCTCCCATAGGGAGACTCAACATGAAGGGTTATCCCACTATTGCTCACAAAGGCCTGCAGGAAGTCTTCGATGAGGTCAGGATCAAAGTTTTTTATCTTACTTTTTTTCGGGAAAGCAACCCTATAGACAAGGTAAGGTCTTCCACTAATATCAATACTCACTGAAGCAAGGGCCTCATCCATCGGGACCGTTGCCTGGCCGAAGCGTGATATCCCTTTCATATCGCCAAGCGCCTGTTTCACGGCCTTCCCGAAGACGATACCAATATCCTCTACCGTGTGGTGATAGTCTATTTCAATATCCCCTTTTGCTTTCAGCTTCATGTCAAAAATGCCGTGCTTGCACATTAAAGACAGCATGTGGTCAAAAAACGGGATTGATGTGTTTATCGAATATTGCCCCTTCCCGTCAAGGTTCAAGGTAAGTTTTATATCAGTTTCCTTTGTCTTCCTTTCTATCTTGGCTGTTCTCATTATATCTCCTAACGATTGCTTTTAATAACCTTTTTCAAGGTGTTAAGAAAAATCTTATTTTCTCCGGGTGTTCCTACCGTTACCCTTAAACAACTGTCAACTACACCTCTCATATTCCTTACAAGGACTCCTCTCTCCAGAAGATTCTTGTATACCCTGTCAGAATTACTTACTCTAAATAATATAAAGTTCGCTTCCGATGGATATGGTTTTATGCCATTTATTTTTGCCAGTTCACTAAAAAGTATGTCTCTCTCGGAGATTATTGATCTTATATGAGATTGCATTGTCTTTCTATCTTTTAATGCTTCTACTGCAATTGCCTGAGAAAGAGAGTTGAGATTAAAGGGAAGTCTTACCTTATTGACCTCATTGATAATTTCTTTATCTGCTATCAGGAATCCGACTCTCAATCCGGCTAAACCGATTTTGCTCAATGTCCTCATGATCACAAGATTTTTATAGTCCTTCAGTAAAGGAAGCAACCCCTTTTTACTCGAAAAAGGCTGGTATGCTTCATCAACTACTACAAGAGACGGGTGACGGGTGACGGGTGACGAAGTCACGTCAATTATTTTTAATATCCTGTCAGATGAAAAACAGTTACCTGTTGGATTATTTGGTGAGCTTAAAAAGATTAACCTGGGTTTTTCTCTGCGTATTGCTTCGAGCATGCTCTTCACATAGAGGTCGAATTCTTTATCAAGGGATATCTCTATTCTCTTTTCACCAAGAGCTTGTGTAATAATCCCATACATTGAAAATGTAGGTGTCGGGTAGAGTACAGGGCCACCAAAGGTAGTAATAAGGTAATAGATAAGCTCATCCGATCCGTTTCCCTGGAGTATGTTTTCTGGCTTTACACCTGAGTGTCTTGCAATGAGTTCTTTTAAAGCCTTTGCCTCCGGGTCAGGGTATCTGTTTGTTTCTACAGTTCTTGCTTTATTTAATAGTTCTTTAAATCCATAAGGGCTTTCATTTGCATCAAGCTTGACCTTGCAGGGAATCTCCTTTGCCTTATAGGCTGATAGAGAGCGGATATTAGGACGGACGAGTTTCTGAATATCCATAGCGAATGAATTATACCACAACAATATTCCCCTCTTTTCTGGTTCATCACGTTTTCAGGTGATAACACAGACCCCCTCGCCCTTGAGGGGAGAGGGCGGGGGAGAGGGTGATGATAAATTTTTTCTTTCACCCTCCCTTTAATCTCCTCCCCTTAAGATAAGGGGAGGTAAGGTGGGGTTATGAAGGCCGGCAAACCACGTGGGAGATGACGATCGACGAAAGAAACCGTTCAGAACTATATCTTGCCTTGATGCTATTGATTCTCAAAGATCTTAAGAGTTGTTTAAGATTTTTAACTCTGTCATTCTGGCTTGTCCAGAATCTTTCTTCGCTTACAGAAGGATTCCCGGCAAGCGGGAATGACAACCATTGGGAACAGAGTTCGCCATGAATTTAGAAATGGTTACTTCGGAATGAATATCAATGACTTTTCTTAGGCTTCTTTGATAGACTTTCATAAAGCTATGAAAGAAATGCCTGAGAAATGGGTTGTCATTTTCACTACCTATGACCCCCTTGAAGCAGAGATCATAAAGGATCTGCTTGAGAGTGGAGGAATACCTGTCATAATACGATCATCAAAGGTAAGTCCTTATCCTGTTAACATCGGCAAGATGGGCGAGGTAAAGATATTGGTAAGGGAAGAGGATAAGGATGAAGCAGAAAAGGTCATAAAGGGAG
>DAITNM010000117.1:0-3086 GCA_036834585.1 Thermodesulfovibrionales bacterium
TTAAGGTGAGTACTTTATATAATTTTCCCAATAATAGAGAAGCTCTCTTGTTGCCCTGAGGTCACCGATACAGTACCTTGCAATATCAAGATATTTCCCTGCCTTGAATAACTCCTTTACCTCGTCTCCTGTAATACCATCTTCTTTGGGGCTCTTGATCCCAAAGGTCTTGCACCACATATCAAGATTGAATCTTCTACGGGAGGCACCGTAGAATGTAAGCTGTTCAAGAAGGTCTATATGTGTATCCCCATATCTATTAGGCATCAAATCCCGTTTTGGTTTTACCCTGTGTACAGCAGAACGTATTAAGATAAAGGGACAGTCAAAGCCGCGTCCGTTGAATGTTATAAACTGATTATATCTTTTAATGACATCCCAGAATTTCTCAAGGATCTCCTTCTCTGTGCATGTTTCGAATCGAATTCCATCTTCTTCAAAGGGAAGCAATGGATCACCTTCATTCCGGAAAAATACCATTCCTTTCTGAGTATCTGGATCAAGTAATCCTATTGTGACGATCTCACCTGTGTGTGGATAGAAAGAGAGGCGGTCCTTGATCTCTTCTTTTTCACCTTCTGTCTCTGCATATCTCAGGAGATATTCCTGTGTTGTTCTGTCGAGGGACTTAAAATCCTTTCCGACCGTCTCTATGTCAAAGATTATTCTGGACACTGCTACTTTTATGATGCCTTTGGCAGCTCCTTGAATATTCTCCAGGTCTTGAGGAGGTCTATAGCCCTCTGGAGCTGTGCATCCTCTTTCTCTTCAACTTCAACAGGCACCATCTCTTCAGGCTCTTTTGGTTCCTCTTCTTCTTGAATAATATCCTGATTATTCCTAAGGTGCCTCTCGAGGTCCTCCTCTCTTATAACTGGATGGGCTTTCCCTTTTTCTTTTGATTCAAGTTTCACAACTATATCTGGGACAATCCCTGTTGCCTGTATAGAAGTCCCCTTCGGTGTGAAGTATACGGCAGTTGTGAGTCTGAGACCCGAGCCATCACTTAGGGGGATTACAGATTGAACCGAACCCTTTCCAAAGGTCTTTGCACCGAGGATGACAGCCCTGTTCCAGTCCTTTAAAGCACCTGCAACAATCTCTGATGCGCTCGCACTGCCTTCATTAACTAATACAATCATCAGCATCTCATATGTTGTTCCATCTTTCTCTGTAAGATATTCTGTCCTCTCGCCTTTTCTGCCTTTGATATAAACTACCAGCTTGTCAGGTGGCAGAAAACGTCCAGCAACATTCACTGCACTGTTAAGCAGTCCTCCGGGATTGTTTCTTAGGTCAAGGATAAGGGCATTCATCTTTTCTTGAGAGAGTTTCTCAAGGGCTGCAGAGAGGTCTGCTGCTGTCTGTTCCTGAAACTGACTTATCTTTATATACCCGATATCCTCTTCAAGAAGCCTTGACTTGACACTCTTAATCTTTATCAATTCCCTTATGATGCTAAAATCCTTTGTCTCTTTCCATCCTTCCCTGAGGATCGTAATCGTTACTGATGTCTTTGGCATCCCCCTCATCTTGCTGACTGCATCATGGAGGCCCATGTCTTTTGTATATTCATTGTTAATCTTTATTACCTTATCGCCTGCCTTGATGCCTGCCTTGTAAGCCGGGGTATCCTCTATTGGAGCTATGACTGTAAGCATCCCGTCTTTTATTCCTATCTGGATACCAATACCGCCAAATTCTCCTTTCGTTTCAGCCTGCATCTCCTTATATGCCTCGGGGTTCAAAAAACCTGAATGAGGATCGAGGGAGCTGAGCATTCCCTTAATGGCACCATATACCAGGTCTTTCGGTTTTGCTTCTTCTACATAATTCTTCCTGACGAGAGAAAAGGCCTCTGTAAAGACCCTCAGTTCTTCATATCCTTCTCCCTCTGCTCCCATACCAGACCATCTGCCAATAAAAATACCTGCTGAAGCTACGGTAATGAAGAGAAGAAATGTAAAGATTATCCGTTTCTTATTCACCTTGCCTCCAAGATTTTCTTTTTCATTTATTTTCTTTTCAGCCACTGCATTGGATCGAGGGGCTTACCTTTATAACGAAGTTCAAAATAAAGGCCAGGGGCATTCAGGATTCCCGAATTCCCAACCCGGCCTATTCTCTGCCCACTGTTTATTATATCTCCAACCTTGGAAAAAATCTCTGATAAGCTTCCATACAATGTATGATAACCATCGCCGTGATTCACAATCATTAGCTGTCCGTAGCCCTTAAACCATTCTGCAAAAACTACCTTCCCAGTATGTACAGCCTTTGCGTAGAGGTCTCCGCCTGCCTGAATTAAGATTCCGCTTCTAAAAACAGGTGTATTAAAGTTAGGATCTTTCTGGGAACCATAGGGGATTGCCACCTTGCCTTCTGCCGGCCAAGGGAGTTTCCCTTTAAGTCCTGTAAATCCCTTTGCAAAGAATGCATCTCCTTTTTCAGACTCCCTGATAATTTCAAGCAGTCTTTTCGATGCCTCTTTTAATTCCCTCAGCATCTTCTCATATGAGGATTTTTCGTGTCTCACCGATGCAAGTAACTCCTCTTTCTCCATCTTCTTTTTTGCAACTTCTCTTTCCTCGGACTTTATCTTATCTTCATCCCTCACGAGCTCAGTCTTCAAACCCATTAGCTGTTTTTCCTTCATATTGAGCCCTTCCAGATTTTTACGATAGTCAAGGAGCAATCTGTTTTCATAAATGGAGATGTCCTCAAGGTATTTCCATCTCCTCATCAGCAGCGAGATGTCATCGATTCCGGAGAGTAATACAACCATGTCGGATTGGTATCTGCTTTTCTGCATTGCCCTCAGTTTTCTCTTTATCCATTCTTTCTGTTTCTCGATACTGCTTCTGCTCCTGAAAATTTCCGCCTCCACCTTTGAAATCTCTTTCTCTGTATCCCTGAGTTTTTTCATGTATTTTCTTAGCTCAGCCTCCAGGATGCTGAGATCTTTGTTTGTCTTTTCCAAATCTGAGAGGACTGAGTGCTCACGTTTTTCAGCCCCTTTGAGTTTCTCCTTATGCTCCTTTATCTCTCTCTGCATCTTCTTATATTCTTCCTGAGGAGTAGCAGCG
>DAITNM010000118.1:0-3069 GCA_036834585.1 Thermodesulfovibrionales bacterium
TGAGATTTATGCCTAACGATACAAGTTCCTCAAGAGATTGCAAAACGAGGTCCAACCCCTTCTGTGTGGAGAGCCGCCCGACCAAACCGATAAGGGGCCTGTCAACCTTATCAAGCAATACCTCTTTTATGAGACGATTTTTACATCCGGCCCTGCCACGAAGGTCATTACTACTAAACTTCTCTGGAATTAACATATCTCTGGATGGATCCCATTCATCATAGTCTATCCCGTTTATGACACCGAAGAGATCATTCTCCCTCATCTTCAAAACTCCTTCGAGTCCGAACGCAAATTCCTTCTGAAGGACTTCTTTGGCATATGTATTACTTACCGTTGTGAGTACATCTGCTGATATGATTCCTGCCTTGAGAAAGTTCATCTTCCCATAAAACTCTATGCCTTCAGGATTAAAAATCTCTCTTCCGAGACCGGTAAGGGGCATTTCTGTTGCCGGGAAAAGTCCCTGATAGCCGAGGTTATGGATTGTGAGCAAAGAAGCTGTTTCCCTGAAAAATGGATCAAGCTTATAGAGAGTCTTGAGATATAACGGAATAAGACCAGTCTGCCAGTCATTACAATGTATAACATCAGGCTGAAAGCTGAGTCTTTTGCATGCTTCAAGCACACCCCGTGAAAAAAAAATGAATCGGGATGCATTATCAGCATAATCTCCCCGGGGAGTCCCGTATAATTCTTCCCTGTCAAAGAACTCATCACACTCTAAAAAATATGCGGAGGATTTGTCATGGAACAGTCTTGCCTCTATCGTTCTTTCTCCAACAGGAACTTTTATTGTTAAACCGGAATATTGCAGGGATGCAGCTCTTTTCTTTATGCTCCTGTAAAGAGGAAGAATAATATAAGCCTCTTTATTCATTCCCCTGTATTCCTTGACAAGAGCACCTGCAACATCTGCAAGGCCTCCTGTTTTTGCATAAGGCACTGCCTCGGAAGCTGCAATCAGTATTTTCATACCTTTGCTTCTCTCATAAACTTCGCTGCTTCCTCAGGCGGTGTAGGATTAATATAAAATCCAGATCCCCACTCGAATCCTGCAATCTTCGTAAGTTTTGGAAGGAGTTCCAGATGCCAGTGGTAGTATTCACTCATTCCGTCGCGGAGAATGGATGTATGGATCAAAAAATTATAAGGTGGCACATCGAGGATCTTGTCCATCTGCTTCAAAATAGTCTGGAGTATATCTGCAAGACCTGAAAAACTCTCTTTCGGTGGATAAAAATGAGGTTCATGTACCTTGGGGAGTATCCATGTCTCGAAAGGTGATCTCGATGCATAAGGTGCCAGGGCAACATAGCCATCATTCTGATAAATAATTCTTCTTCCGTCTTCGAGTTCCTGATGGATGAGATCGCAAAATATACATCTTTCCTTAAATTCATAATACTTACTGGCAGATTCTATTTCCTCTTTGACAAGTTTAGGTACAATGGGAAGTGCTATCAATTGGGAATGGGTATGTTCAAGGGATGCGCCTGCTACTTCTCCTTCATTCTTGAAGATCATCACATATTTGAACCTCCCATCCTTTTTAAGGTCCATGAGTCTGATATAGTACGCCCATAATACATCTTCAACAGACTTTATGGGCATTGTAGAGAGAGATTGAAAGTGCTCAGGTGTTTCCACAATTACCTCATGAGCACCAATACCATGCATCCTGTCAAAGATTCCCTCCCCCATCCTATTCAGTTCCCCGTAGATCTGGAGGGCTGGGAATTTATTCGGCATGACCCGCAGCTTCCATCCTGGTGAATTCGGTTTTGTTTCCGGAGGTCTGAAGGCCATTATTTCAGGCGGTGTCGTATATTCATTGCCATGACAGAATGGGCAGAAACCACCTTTCTTTCTCTGGGAGGAAGGAGAAATAAAATCCGTTGGTCTTTTACCTCTTTCTACAGAGATGATAACCCATCGACCGGTTATCGGGTCCCTTCTCAGTTCAGACACATATGCTCCTTTTTAGAGAAGAGCAAAGAGCTATGTCCCGGAAATGTCATTCTCACTTGTCCGGAATCTTTCTGAAAAAAGATTGCAAATAAGCGGGAATGATACCTGATTTAGTATTATTGGTTTTATTGAGTTCATTGAGTTTCTTATATAATTCAAAGCAATATGTAAGCCAGAGAAACTATGTAAACTCCTTTGCTCTTCGCTATCTGCTTATTTTTTGGCTTATTATATCACATCAAGATATATTGAGATATAATAAACCCATGAAGCCAACATTCATTCACAAGCTCATAAATGGCCCTTTTGAAGACCCCTCTCTCTTTGTCAGAATACTGAGAGAAAAGAGGGCATTTTTATTTGACATAGGCAGTTTGTATAGACTCAAACCAGGAGATTTGCAGAAGATAACTGATGTCTTTGTAACGCATACCCATATAGACCATTTCATTGGATTTGATACCCTGCTCAGGGCACTCCTCAGGAGGGAGTCACCGCTGAGGGTATATGGACCAGCAAACATAACAGACTGTATCGAGGGCAAGTTAAGGGGTTATACCTGGAACCTTATCAGGGAATATCCTCTGAAGATAAAGGTCTTTTCTATAACAGACAAAACCATATGCTCTTCAAACTTTCATGCTGCAAACTGTTTTAAAAAGGTGGAAGATGACGTGTCAACCTTTGACGGGGCTGTCTTACAGGAGCCTCTTCTTAGAGTAAAGGCTATCCAGTTAGATCATCAGGTACCCTGCATGTCTTTCTCCCTCGAAGAAGAATACCATATTAATATTAATAAAGCCTCTTTGAAGGAGAAAGGTCTTCCTGTCGGACCATGGCTTTCAGAACTGAAAACTGCAATGAGGGGAAATAAATCGGGTGATACAGAGTTTACTATCTCAAACAGAAAATATTATCTCGAAGAGTTAAAAAAAATTGCGACGATTACAAAAGGACAGAAAATATCCTATGTCACTGATGCGTCTTTAACTTACGACAATATCAACAAAATTATCGAGCTTGTCTATGACTCTGACACACTCTACTGCGAAGCCTATTTCCTTGAAAAAGACAGGGACAGAGCCCTGGAAAGGTCTC
>DAITNM010000119.1:0-1726 GCA_036834585.1 Thermodesulfovibrionales bacterium
CATTTGTCTCTACCATCTTTTCGACAGCACTTGCTCTGTTTCCTCTCTGCTTTGTTTTAGGCATTCAGTTTCCCTTAGCTGTTTCATACCTGGGTGGCAAGGAAACCGCAGGGAGAGTATATGGCCTTGAAGCTCTCGGTGCGTTTGTGGGCGGAGTGTTTTTTACGTTTGTTATCTCAGGGAGGATAGGCGCTGTAGAGTTGAGTTCATTCCTTGCCCTGATAAGTATTTTAATGGCTGCATATATTTCAAAGAAAAAAATCTTTGCCCTCCTCGTTATTGTTCCTTTATCTTTTTATTTCGGTTTCCATAAGATCATGCCCTCATTACCCTGGCAGGGCATGAAACCATCACAAATTGTGGAGTCGAAGTACGGAGAGATTACGGTCATTAACATCGGCGAGCAGTCAAGCATATACGGTAACGGGCAGCTCTTTTTTACCTATCCCGATCAACCAAGCGAAGAACTCAGGACTCACCTTCCAATGGCACTCCATCCTTCGCCATCGAAAATACTTGTTATCGGAGGATCGCCTGGAACCCTGAAGGAATTCCTGAAATATCCTGTTCAAAAAATTGACTTTGTAGAACTTGACCCAAAAATAGTCGAGGTTTCATTAAAACTTCTCGTCAGGCAGGAAGATAAAGATGCAGTTGAAGATCCACGGGTGAAAATAATAATCCAGGATGGACGGAGATTCATAAAGAGTTTGAAGGGTGCATCATACGACCTTATTACCTTGAACCTGCCGCCACCTTTTACAGCAGGTATCAACAGGTTTTACACCTCTGATTTCTTCAGAGAGGTAAAAGGTGTATTGAATGGTGGGGGTGTTTTTGCCATAACCCTCCCTCAGTCAACAGGTTATATAGGCAGAAGCATGCAAACAGCAAATGGTTCTATCTACAATTCACTGAAGTCTGTCTTCAGCAATGTTAAAGTCACAGCTCAGGAGTATGGTGGGATCTTTGCATCAGATACGTCGGTAGACACAGAACCTAAAACCCTTGAAGACAGATTTGTACAGAGGAAGATACATACCAGTCATTTCAACCAGTATGTTTTCAGAGATGCCTTCTCTTTACTTAATGTGGATTATGTCAGAAAGAGGCTGGGAGAGATAAGACTTGCTAACACAGACCTGCAACCCTCTGCCTATCTTTACAATCTCATGTTATGGTCAGAGGTTCATGGCGGAAGGATACTCAGGCATCTCGTTGAAATCAGGAAGTCGTACATCATTTCTCTCTCTATTGTAATCCTGATTTTCATCTCCCTCTCGACTTTCAGGCGAAAGAGAAGGGTAGTCTACTTCTCCATGTTTACCACTGGATTTTCGAGCATGGCATTTATGCTTTCCATTATTCTTGCATATCAGGCTTTTTATGGCTATGTGTACGAAATGATAGGAATACTGACAGCAACATTCATGATGGGGCTTTTTGCTGGTGCGTATCTATCAAGACATACGAGAAAAGCATTGCGAACCCTTTTTTATTTAGAGCTGATGACCATAGCCCTTGCTTTTACTGCGCCAATATTCTTTAGAGCTGAAATGCTTTTTTATGTGCTGAATTTTCTTCTGGGAATAATCACGGGTAGGCAGTTCAGCACAGCAAATCTCTGTCTTGATGAACCTGAGGCTGCAGGAAAGCTTTATGGTATTGATCTCATCGGGTCCTTTTTGGGAGCCTTTATACCTTCCATAGTTCTCATTCCCTTATT
>DAITNM010000119.1:1826-3052 GCA_036834585.1 Thermodesulfovibrionales bacterium
TAGAAATTTTATAATAGATCATGGCCAAGACGGTACAATGTGAGCTTTGTCCAAATGGGTGTGTGCTGGAAAATGGCCAGCACAGCAGGTGCAGGGCGAGGATGAATAAGGATGGCACGCTCTATAGTCTTGTCTATGGAAAACCCTGTGCAGTTCATGTTGATCCGATAGAGAAGAAGCCTTTTAATCACTTCCTGCCAGGAACAACAGCCTTTTCCATAGCGACTGCCGGATGTGTTCTGAGCTGCAAATTCTGCCAGAACTGGCAGATATCTCAAGCGAAACCGGAAGATACCGATACCGTTGACTTGCCTCCTGATTCAGTTGTAAGGCAGGCAATATTGTATGGATGTAAATCTGTTACTTATACCTATACAGAACCCACTGTCTTTTACGAATATATGTATGACACGGCAATCATCGCAAAAAAATATGGAGTTAAAAATACAATGCACTCATGTGGATACATCAATGAAAAGCCACTCAGGAAATTATCAAAATATATAGATGCTGCTGATATTGATTTGAAAGGATTTACAGAAGACTTTTACAGCAAGGTATGTAACGGCAGTCTCAAGCCTGTTCTGAACTCCCTTGTCGTCTTAAAAGAAGAGGGTGTATGGCTTGAGATAACGAATCTCGTTATACCGACGCTCAATGATGACATGAAGACAATCAAAGAGATGTGCAGGTGGATTCTGAAAAACCTTGGACCTGATGTACCCATCCATTTCTCAAGGTTCTATCCTCATTACAAATTGACGAATCTTCCACCCACACCTCTTGAAACACTTACAGAAGCGAGAAAGACTGCGATGGATGCTGGTCTGAAATTTGTTTACATTGGCAATATAAGACATGAAGGTGAGAGCACTTATTGCCCGAAATGCAAGAAGTTACTCATAGAGAGAATAGGGTATTTTGTAAAACAGAACCATATAACGAATGGAAAGTGCAAATTCTGCGGGGTTACTATTCCGGGTGTATGGAGTTAGAGAAGATGTTGTTAGAGCAGGATATAGTATTTTCGCTCATTCTCGGTCGCAACGACCTCCGAGGCTTTTGCCTCTTTATAATCTGGAATAGGACTAAGGACTATCGGCAAAAGAAACCGCTCAAATACTATATCCAGCATTAATTTTGGAGGTAACTATGTTAACACGAAGGGATTTTTTCAGGTTCTTTCTTATCGGCGGCATTTTAAGCTTGCTGCGTAAAAAGGTTAA
>DAITNM010000120.1:0-3038 GCA_036834585.1 Thermodesulfovibrionales bacterium
AATCCTTTCGGAAAGCTTCTTCAGTAATGCAAAAGGGGCAGTCAAACTGCCCCTTTTTTGCCTGCCTATGCAAAAGACATTCGGTTCATATGAAATGTCCTTGATTTAAATTCAAAAACGAATTCGCAATATCTTACAAAAGCCATTTTCTGAGTAGATGTCTTGCCCCTTCTTTGTCGAGGGGCTGGTTCGCTGATCCACATTGAGGATCCTGGATGCAGGCAGGACAACCGTCTTCACAGGGACATTCGTCAATGATCTTCAATGTTGTCATAAGCCAGTCACCAATCATTTCCATAACCCTCTTTGTCAGTCCTATTCCACCTTCGTGTCCATCATAGATGAATATTGCAGGTTGTTTAAACCCGGGGTAAAGAGTATAACTTAATCCCCCAATGTCATCTCTGTCACAGAGGGCAAAGAGTGGAATGCATGCTATTGCGGTATGCTCTACTGCATGGAGTGTCCCTGCGAGGTCAAATCCTTCTGATTCGATAGCAGTTCTTGTTGCTGTGTCAATTTTAATCCAAAGTCCTTCAGTTTCGAATACATAATCAGGCATATCGAGGCCATGTCGTGAAAGCCTGACTCTGTCAAATATTCTCTTTTTCTCATATCCTATTATCTTCTGTGTTGTTTTTAGATCACCCCAGTAAACTGAAAGACTCTTGTGAGTGCCTATCACTTTTCCTTCTATTACTTCAGTATCTTCTTTACTCAATGCCTGAGTATAATAATTTACATTAACCTCTCTGCATATCACCTTTTTTCTCTCCAGGTCAAGTTCTGTAACATGATATTGTCTTCCTCTGTGGAGATAAATAGCGCCGGGAAAGGTATCTCTAAAGACTCTCGCACCACTCATTTCACCAATTGCCCTACCTGTTTCATCAAGAATATAAAAAGGCTCACCAACCGCTCTGATACCGACTTCTCTGTGCAGCATTTTTCCTGTTGAAAACCATATGTCTCCTCTTCTGCCCGGAGTTAATTTTCCTTCGGCAACAAGCTCATTGATGATGGGCATAAGCTTTCCGACATCATATATATCATCATCTTCCCGTAAATAAACTTCTGAAGATGCGCAGGGGATATGTCTCTTAAGGATATTTCTGTTCTCAGGGTCTATGACTGCCGCCTCATGACTTTTTTCAAAAAATGCATCGGGATGCCGTATGTAGTACTGGTCAAGGGCGTCAGGGATTGCAATCATCACAACAATGGATTCCTGTCCATGTCTGCCGACCCTGCCTGCTCTCTGCCAGGTGCTTGCCACAGAGCCGGGATAGCCACAGAGTATACAGCAGTCGAGCCCTCCTATATCAACTCCAAGCTCAAGGGCACTGGTAGATATAACTCCAAGTAATTCACCCCGAAATAATTTCTCTTCTATCTCGCGCCTTTCTCTTGGAAGAAACCCGGCACGGTAAGGGCTTATTTTTCCTTCAAGTTCAGGCACATTGTTTATGGTCCATGAGTATATGAGCTCTGTTATTTTTCTTGCCTTTGTAAAGACGATCGTCCTGAGCCCTGCCTCAAGGCACTGTATGAAAAGCCTCATTGTTTCCGTATAGGGACTTTCTAACGGGTTGACAAAAACAAAATACCTGCCGGCACGCGGAGCTCCACTCTGTTCCACGGTCTTGAATGGTAATCCTGTGAGTTCTTCTGCAAGTTCGGATGGATTCGCTATGGTTGCTGATGCTGCAATAAATTGGGGGTGAGAACCCCAGTATCTACATATCCTATTTAGCCTCCTTATGACATGAGCAACATTTGAACCAAAAATACCCCGATATGTGTGAATCTCATCAATTACAACATATCGTAAATTCCTGAAGAATCCTTCCCATTTTTTGTGAAAGGGATTCAGTGCAAGGTGAAGCATATCAGGATTTGTAAAAATGACTTTCGGGAGGGCTTCTCTTATCTTTTTTCTCCGGTATGCTGTGGTGTCTCCATCGTAAATCTCTGCTGGTTCAATAATCCTCCCACGCCCCCCTTTAGCTAAGGGGGAATGGAGGGATTTGAAAGAATTAGGATCATTTCTGAGACTATAAAAAAGTTCATTGAAATTTTTTACCTGGTCCTGCTCAAGCCCTTTCAATGGGAATAGGTATAATGCTTTACATTCAGGGTTTTCCATGATGGATTCAATAACAGGGATGTTATATATAAGGCTCTTACCACTCGCTGTTGGAGTCATAACAACGACATTCTCTCCTTCCCTGATTAAGTTTATAGCCTCGACCTGATGACTATAAAAAAGCTCTATGCCTCTCCGTTTTAATATATCCCTGAGCTGTTCAGATAAGGAGATTTTACTGTACCTTGGTCTCATGGGGGGGATGTGTTTCAGTGCTGCGATCTGCTGTTTAAATCTTTTGTCTTTTTGTAACGATTCAATAAAATCTGGTATTGACATGATAACCTTTTCGTAGCGCCGTACTATTGTATAATAAAATTATGATTGCGATTATTGACTATGGAATGGGGAACCTGCGCAGTGTTGAGAATGGATTTCAGAAAATTGGGGCGGATACGGAGGTTACTTCTGACCCAAAAGCAATTGATAATGCCCATGCAGTTGTTCTTCCTGGTGTCGGAGCGTTCAGGGACTGCATGAGAAACCTTGAAGAGATGTCCCTTCTGGAGCCTGTTGTAAGAGCTATTCAGAAAGGTAAACCGTATCTCGGTATATGCCTCGGTCTTCAGATCTTATTGGCCGAATCAGAGGAGTTCGGCAGGAGCGAGGGGTTAAATATTTTTCCAGGGAAAGTTGTTCGATTTCCTGAAAATAACCTTAAGGTTCCTCACATGGGTTGGAACACAATTAAGATATTAAAACGACCACCTATCTTTGACAGTATAGAGGATGACAGTTTCTTTTATTTTGTCCACTCTTTTTACGTTTTACCCGGTGATAACGATATCATTGCAACTACGACTGATTACGGGGTAACGTTTACTTCCATGGTTTGGAAGGAAAATATTTTTGCGACGCAATTTCATCCTGAAAAAAGTCAGGAGCTTGGCCT
>DAITNM010000121.1:0-3014 GCA_036834585.1 Thermodesulfovibrionales bacterium
ACCGGTGACCTCATCCTTACCAAGGATGTGCTCTGCCAACTGAGCTACATGGGCATTAACTACAGTTGCATGTGAAAAGTTTACAGTTACCAGTTTTAAATCTCTTTTGCCTGTTTCCATTAACTTTTAATTTATAACTCTTAACCAACAACTGCAAAATTTGTCTTAAAAATTTGGCTTATGGAGCGGGAAACGGGATTCGAACCCGCGACCCTCAGCTTGGAAGGCTGACGCTCTACCACTGAGCTACTCCCGCATACCAAATAGCTTAGAGTTTTTAGTTAGGAGTTCAGAATTAAAACAAATTGTAATTTTTCCAATTTTAGTCTCCAAACTACGAACTCCAAACTCTAAACTGCAAAAATTGCAAAACAAATTTTGCTGGTGGAGAGGGGAGGATTCGAACCTCCGAAGGCTGTGCCGGCAGATTTACAGTCTGCTCCCTTTGGCCGCTCGGGAACCTCTCCATGGAGCCACCGAAGGGAATCGAACCCCCGACCCGCTGATTACAAATCAGCTGCTCTGCCTGCTGAGCTACGGTGGCTTCACAGTATCTAAAAATGTTATAGGCAGAAAAAGGCAACACTAATCCTTCAAATTTAAATCTTAAATTTGGAGTTTAACAAATTTCATAGTAAAAAGGTCAATTGCGAAAATTTAAGAATAAATGATTTTATTTCAATTATTCTCTTTAAATCTAAATATTTCAAAATCTTTTCCGTAAAATCTCAAATGTTAAAATGCCAACTGCAACAGAGACATTTAGAGAATTTATTTCCCCTTTCATAGGCAAGCTTGTAATTATATCACAGTTTTCCTTTACCGTTTTCCTCAGTCCCTTCCCTTCAGAGCCAATTACAAGAGCCAAGGGCAATGCAAGGTCTAAATCCCACACTAATTTCTCCCCTCCTGCCTCGGCGCCGATGATTTGTATTCCTCTTTCTTTCATCTCTCCAATTGCATGCTTTATATTTGCTACCCTTGAAACCGGAACATACTCCACAGCACCTGCTGATGCCTTTGACACTTCAGAACTTAGACTCACAGACCTGAATGATTGAATGACTATGCCATGGACACCTGCCGCATCTGCCACCCTCAATATGGCACCAAAATTTCTTGGATCCTCTATACAGTCGAGGATGATGAAAAAAGGCGGTTCATTCTTTCTCGACGGAATCTCAAGCAACTCCTCAAGACTGATATAATTCTTTGGTGAAACTCTTGCTGCTACCCCTTGGTGCCCTTTTGGAAAATGCGCATGAAAAAAACTTATTTCAGCCTTTGTAAGAGAAATGTTTTTCTTTTTTGCCTCTTTCTCAATCTCAAGGATCCGGGGAGAATCCCCTTTACCAGAAGACAAGAAAATCTCTCTTACCTTTCTTCCTGCACTTAGTGCCTCAAGAACAGGATTCAGGCCATAAATAAATTCACTATCCGACCCTGACCCTCCAGCCTGTTCTATCCTCTTTGTCTTCAATGATGATTCCTTTCTCATCGAGTTCCTTTCTGATTCTGTCAGACACTTCCCATTCCTTTTTCTTTCTCGCATCTTGTCTTTCTTTAATCCTTTCGAGTATCTCTTTTTCAGAAAGGCCGATTTTCTTCTTAACTATCAATGAGTGGTACCACTCCTCAGGGGTTCTTCTAAAAATATTAAGGACCTTCCCAACTTCTGAGAGGAGTTCTTTTGATTTTTGCAAAAGTTCTTTCACCTTTGGGCCCGAAGGTCTGCTGTCGAGAAATCTGTTCAGATCCCTGATAAACTCAAAGATATGTCCGAGGGCAAGGGCTGTATTAAAATCATCATCCATTGCCTCTTCAAATCTCTCTCTGAATTGAAGAACCATCGCCTCAAAGTTTTTATCAGCATTATGAGGACCTTCTTTTGTCATATCTTTTTCAAGAGAGGCATTAATTCTGAGGATCGTTGAATAGTATCTATCCAAAGAAATCTCTGTTTCACGTAATTGTTCATCTGAAAATTCTATCGGGCTCCTGTAGTGGGTAGAGAGGAGGAAAAGTCTTAATATTTCAGGATCAAATTTATCAAGGATCTCCTTGACGGTAAAGAAATTGCCGAGGGATTTTGACATCTTTTCTTTATCGATCGTGATGAATCCATTGTGAACCCAGTATTTTGCGAATGGCTTGCCAGTAAATGATTCTGACTGTGCAATCTCATTTTCATGGTGAGGAAAGATTAAATCTGCACCGCCACCATGGATATCGAATTCCTCTCCAAGATGCTTTATAGACATAGCAGAGCATTCGATATGCCAGCCTGGCCTACCAGCTCCCCACGGGCTATCCCAGGAGGGCTCGCCTTCTTTCGATCTTTTCCACAGTGCAAAGTCCATAGGGTTCTTCTTTCTCTCATCCACCTCAACCCTTGCTCCAGCTATCATCTCTTCCTTGTCCCTCTTTGATAACTTTCCATACTCAGGGAACGTCTCAACCTCAAAATACACACTCCCTTCAAGCTCATATGCGCATCCCCTGTCAATAAGTCCTTTTATGATTTCTATCATCTCTTTGATATAATCTGTTGCCTTCGGTTCAAGATCTGGCCTTCCAACCCCGAGGGCATCCATGTCCCTGTAATACTCCTCTGTATACTTTCTGGCAACTGCATCCCATGAAATACCTTCCTGCTTCGACCTGTTGATAATCTTGTCATCTATATCAGTAAAATTCTTTACAAACATCACATTATTGCCCTTATATCTCAGATATCTATTCATCACATCAAATACAATAGCACTCCTTGCATGCCCTATATGGCAGTAGTCATACACTGTCACTCCGCATACATACATCTTCACATCACCAGGGGTTAAAGGTATGAACTCCTCCTTTCTGCCGGTAAGGGTATTGTAAATCTTCATCTTCCCTCCTTTATCCCGAAGTCTTTCCATAGCATCTATTCTTTTTGTAAGGGCTTCTACCTGAGATTCCAGGCCTCTCAGTCTCTCAACAATAGGGTCAGGGAAATAGTCCATAACCTCTATCAA
>DAITNM010000122.1:0-3000 GCA_036834585.1 Thermodesulfovibrionales bacterium
CATCATCCCTGCCCGTCTTTTAGATCAGATAAGATAAGACAAAATGCAAAAGCCATTTTGCAATCAGACAATGGTGAAAATTCACGGCCTACCTGCTGCGGTCATGGTGGAGGAATCAGTTCGTTATCCCCTGACCTGTCTGAGAAATTTACTGATAAGGTTATTAAGGCATCAAAGGGCAACCCTGTTGTCACCTATTGCATGGGCTGCAAGGGCAAGTTTCTTGAGAAAGGGCAGAAGGCATATCATTTACTCGAACTCATGACTGGTGTTAAACCAATAGAAAAGCCTGTCTCTTCTGGGAAGAAATGGGTTAACAGGTTTTTTCTTGCATTCGGGCAGAAGTTCAATTTTAAAAAATTATTATTTGGGTCTACAGTAATTCTGTTAATACTCCTTACGGCCTATCTGAGAAAACAGGGTTATATATCAACGGAGGGAATTTTAAACTTTATAAAGCAGTATAAGGTTGCAGCGCCGCTCCTTTTTATCTCTATTTATGCCATAGGGCCGAGTCTCTTTATTCCAAGTCTTCCCCTTACACTTGGTGCCGGTTTCCTGTGGGGACCTTTCTGGGGGGTTGTATTTGCTATAACAGGGGCAACAACTGGCTCTTCGGTTGCATTTTTGATTTCCCGTTATCTTATGGCTGATACCATTAAAAAACGCTTTGGTTATGACAAATGGACGTGGCTGAAAGAAAAAGTTGAAAAACATGGATGGAAAGCTGTTGCATTTGCAAGGTTATTGCCTGTTTTACCATTCCCGGTCTTAAATTACATGTTCGGGGTTACGCCTATACCATTTTTTCATTACTTATGGTCATCCTTTGTCTTTATGTTGCCTGCTTGTATAGCTTATGTGGCCTTTGGCAGTTCCATGGGAGAATTGCTTCTCAAGGGCAATGTCAAAGGATTGGTAATTGGAATTCTCATTGCCTCTGTAGCAATGCTCCTTCCTTTTGCTTTGAAGCCACTGGTTAAAAAGGTAACTTCACCAAAAGATACCTAAGATGCCCACAAAATCTGCTTTAGGAATTTTTTTCAGAATCCCAACGCATGGTAAGGTAAAGAAGAGACTTGCAACTGAAATAGGAGATGGTGCTGCATTAAAAGCATATGAATCTATGCTTGAAGCAACCATCAGGAATGTCTCAAGACTCCGGGGAATAGAACTCTATGGATTTTATGAAGGCAAAAATATATATCACCCTCCCCTTTATCCCCTCCCGTCAAGGGAGGGGAAGGTAGAGGGGTATTTTATCAATGGAGGAGAATTCCCTCTCCCCTTGCGGGAGAGGGTTAGGGTGAGGGGTATGAAATTTCCCTGTATGCCTCAGAAAGGTAATAACCTCGGAGAAAGGATGTACAATGCTATTCAATGGCTCTTTGATAATGGATACCAGAAAGTCTCACTCATTGGAACTGATTCCCCTGATTTGCCCCTTGCTTTCATAAAAGATGCATTCCAAAAACTCGATTCCTATGAACTTGTCATTGGCCCCTCTGAAGACGGAGGATATTACCTTATAGGGATGAAAAACCCTTTTGATATGCTGTTCAAAAACATAGAATGGGGAAGCGATAAGGTTCTGAAATATACTGTCTCCAAAGCTCATTCTGCCGGAATAAGTTATTTTCTCCTTCCTGAATGGTATGACATAGATGACCTCAGGAGCCTGAGTCGCTGGAAGTTGGAAATAAAAGAAAGTGCACACCTGTGAGGTGTGTAAAATAAAAATTAAAGGAGGGAAGCATGAAAATCGGAGCAAGAAATCAAATAGTTGGTAAGGTAGTTGATATTAAAAAAGGTGATGTAATGGCTATCGTGAAGGTAAAAATTCCTGCTGAATCCATCATGGCCTCAGTCTTTACTGTTGAGTCCCTGAAAGATTTAGGAATCAAAAAGGGGGATAAGGTATTGGTCGTTGCCAAGGCTGTGAATGTCATGTTGATGAAAGAATAAACCTGAGGAAAGATTACAAAATGAAGATGCTTTCATATATAATTTTCTTGTGACCATCAGAGAACAGACAGAGGAGATAGAGAGAAAGACCTTTCATCCAAGGGCATGTCTAAGTTCACAGAGCAAAGGAAGACTTAAGCCGGAGAAAGAAGGCGTAATAAGGACATGCTTTCAGAGAGATAGAGACAGAATAATACATTCAAAGACATTCAGGAGGTTGAAACACAAAACACAGGTATTCCTTGCTCCTAAGGGCGACCATTATAGAACACGGCTTACACATGTGCTTGAGGTGTCACAGATAGCAAGGACAATAGCAAGGGCATTGAGGCTGAATGAGGATTTAACAGAGGCGATAGCATTAGGCCATGACTTAGGCCACACCCCCTTTGGGCATGCCGGGGAGTCTGTATTAAGGGAGATATATCCAGGAGGGTTTGACCATTATGAGCAAAGTCTCAGGGTCGTTGATTTCCTCGAGAATAACGGTAAGGGATTAAATCTTACCCATGAAGTGAGAAACGGGATAGTTAAACACTCAAAGGGCAGAGGGGCGATTTTACCAGAGACAAAGGCTGAAAGGGCTAATACCCTTGAAGGTCAGATAGTGCGTGCAGCCGATATTATTGCTTATGTGAACCATGACCTTGATGATGCCATGAGGGCAGAGGTTGTTAAAAAATCTGACATTCCCCAAAAGATTTTAAAGGTCCTCGGAGATACCCATTCAAAAAGAATAGATACAATGGTAAAGGACTTAATATATTGTTCTTTAGAGACAGACCTTGAAAAACTGAAGATGAGCGAGAACATACTACATGTTATATATATGCTCAGGGAATTTCTCTATGATCAAGTTTATGAAGGCAAGAAGTTAATCAACGAATTTAAAAAGGCAAAGAGGGTTTTACAGGATTTATATGCCTACTACCTCGAACATATTGAGGAAGTCTTTGCAGATATTCCTAAAGAGAAAAAGATAGACAGACATCGCTTAGTCTGCGACTTTATTGCAGGCATGACAGACAGATTTGC
>DAITNM010000123.1:0-2992 GCA_036834585.1 Thermodesulfovibrionales bacterium
ATGTCAGAGATTAAGAAGATGTATCGGACTATTATGGCTGATCACTTTCCTTCCGAGATGACAATCAAATTCGGAGAACAGACCTTGATATACAGGAAAAGGACATGGAAGATACCTGATGAGAAGACAGGAGAGTTAATCGAAAAAGGAGTAAGATATGGTGAAAATCCTGATCAGGAGGCCGCTCTTTACGAATTAATCAATGGAAACCTAACCCTCGGCGGGTGCCAGTTCATGCAATCAGGCAATGGCCTCGTTAGCAGCATTACAGAAAAGGACATGATTCAGGCAGGTAAACATCCTGGTAAGACAAACCTCACAGACCTCGATAATGGACTGAATGTTATTAAATATCTGACGGCCCGTCCTTCTGCGGTGATACTAAAACATAATAACCCCTGCGGTGCTGCATATGGTAAGACACTCGCAGAGGCCTATGACAAAGCTAACATGGCAGACCGCATTGCTGCCTTTGGAGGATGCCTTGTTGTTAATAGGGCAATGGATAAGCCCACAGCGGAGCTGGTAAGTAAAAATTACCTCGAAGTTGTGGCTGCACCTGAGTTTGAAGAAGGAACAATAGATATCCTTTCGAAAAGAAAAAACCTGAGGATTGTCAAGATCAGTAAGATTCATGAGTTAGAGAAATACAGAACCCTTCGTTTTGTGGAATTCAAATCATTAATCGATGGAGGCATAATCGTACAGCAATCCCCGATAAATAAGATAAAAACAAAAGAAGATTTCTTGCCTGCAAAGGCAACATATCAGGGTAAAGAGTATGTAATTGAAAGAACACCGACAGATAGAGAATATGATGACATGCTCTTTGGATGGAATGTTGAGCAGGGTATTACTTCAAACTCTGTAATCTATGTTAAAGATGGAATAACCGTTGGTATTGGCACTGGTGAGCAGGACAGGGTTGGTGTGGCTGAGATTGCTGTTTTTAAGGCATATACAAAATATGCTGATGCCCTGTGTTTTAAGAAATACAGTGTTCCTTACAAGACGTTTGAGCTTGATGTAAAGAATGGGAAAAGGGATAAAAATAACCTTCTTGAGATAGATGAAGATACAAAAAAGAATAAAGGTGGACTAATCGGTTCTGTAATGGTCTCTGATGCATTCTTCCCATTCAGGGATGGTGTTGATGTCGGCATTAAAGAGGGGGTCACAGGAATTGTTCAGCCCGGAGGCTCAGATCGAGATTTCGAATCCATCATTGCCTGCAATGAGGCAAATCCAAAAGTGACCATGGTCTTCACAGGCCAGAGGGCATTCAAACACTGAGGTTCTACTAATCAAAGCTTTAATAAATATTAATATTTATTAATATTTATTTCAGATAGGGCTTTCATCTATATGATAAATAAATTCATCGAGTCTTTCCCTGTCTTCCTCAGACATTTCTAAAAACTCTATCCCTAAATCATAGAGCTTTGGATCCTCATCTTTTATCAAGAGACATGAAGCAATCCTGCCCAAGAGAGTAATGGGTTCACCTTCTGGAAGAAATATCTCCATTTGTAGTCTATTTTCAATTTCCTGAGCATGTTCGCTTTCTATTAAAATCCCTCCAAGGCTGAGTTCTTTTACTTTGCAACTTTCAAAGAAATCCGTAACTTCTTCTGGAGTAACTATCTGAAATCTGATATAAAGCCTGCGCCCGCTACTTTCATATATGTCCACCTTTTTATCTGGCTCTTCCCTGTGATCTTCTATGAACTTTGCAATTTCACTTCTCATCTCATTTGGGACATCTATGAATTCCAACCCGGCATTATATATTGGAATCACCTCTCCGCTTAGGTTTCCCTGGCTTCTGCCTAATAAACACCTTGCAACAATGCTTTTTATAGAGATAACTTTGTTTTTTTGTTTTAGCTTCAGTATATGTTTGCTGCCAGGGTTCAGCCGTTTATCTGTCTCCACTGACATACCTCCAATGCTCATATCAATGATCTTTACATTTTTAGCAAAAACCACCTTGCTTTCAATTCCCTTCCCGTCTACTTTAAACCTTTTATATTTCCTTCTTTCCCGCATTATGCCTTTTCCCAAAAGTTTATTGATTCAATGTTAATATAAATAAATTTTTTATTAGTTTCAATCAGCCTATCATATGTCCACAGTTAATTTCATCTCTGTTAAATAGTATAATGAATCTATACAGAGATTAAGAGAAAAATAATTTTACGGCTGAAGAAGCAGCACATATGAAAGAGAGAAACACTGGATATCTCAAACCCTTTAGACTCTCTTTCCCTGATGATGAGAAAATCTATGACTGGCTTTCCCCGCTTCTGGATGCCTATTACGTTGTGGATAAAGGAATCGCCGGGGCTATCAGGAAAGAGAGGAGAAAGAAAAGAAAGGTTGCCTGTAGCAAAGGTTGTTACAGCTGCTGCAGAACTCATCAGACCATACCTGTTTATCCTCTTGAACTCGTGGGAATCTCCTGGTATGCCATAGAAAAGATATCAAACCCTGATCGAGAAACACTAAAGCATCAACTGAGATCTTATAAAGAAAATGACCCATGCCCATTTTTATTGAGCGGGTCTTGTATAGTCCATCCTATGCGACCCATCTCATGCAGGCAGTTTATTGTTTTCGGCGAGCCTTGTACAGAGGGAGAAGACCCCTATTACACAAGAGTTAAAGATGTGCTTCCACCTGTAAAGAATTGTGTCGATCAAGCCTTTTACATTATGATCCCGTTTTATGGGGTGAAAGATGAATCTGAGCGAAGGAAGGCCGTTCAGAGCGGGGCTGTGCACAAGCTCGTCAAGCTCATACAAACCTGCCACTGGAAAAGTCTGGCTGACAGAATGGATGACTTTGATAAAAATAAACCGGGTTAACGAGGATAATGCAGACATTGTTCAAAAATTTATTTGATCCGCCTTAGGCGGATCAACTTGATGAATTTATATGGATAAAAGTGACGTCAGCCATCAAATCGTTTTAGCCTATCAACTTTACCAGG
>DAITNM010000124.1:0-2988 GCA_036834585.1 Thermodesulfovibrionales bacterium
GGTTCAAGTGTTAAAATAGTTCAGGAATTTTTAAATTATTTATGGTGGAGGCGGCGGGAATTGAACCCGCGTCCGAAAGTATGGTCACTCAGGTTTCTACATGCTTATTCTGCCTTTTTATTTAAGATAATGAAACGCCGGCAGACGGGCTTTTCATTATCCAATCTCCCTTTTTCTTGCCTCAAGGGCAGGAGAAAAACCTTAAGGCCAGCCTGCTGACCGACACTATCCTCGAGACACAGGCGATCTCAAGGTAGTGTGCTGCTTTCAATTAAGCAGCGAGTGCCAGTTCGTTGTTGGCGTTTGTGTTTTGTTCCGTCTTTTAACGTGGTGACGGAGCCACGACATGCTGACTGAGCCTCATAACCTCCGTCGAGCCCTTTTCGCCCCCGACATTCCGTAATGCGTCAAGCGTTATGCGTTAAAGCTGATATGTATTATTCACACATTACGAATTTTCATTGCCCTTGTTATTTCTAACCTGGCCTCTTTTTCCTTTATAGCCTCCCTTTTTTCAAAGAACCTTTTCCCCTTTGCAAGGCCTATTTCGATCTTTGCAAAGGATCCCTTAAAATACATTTTGAGTGGTATGATAGTAAAACCCTTCGTTGCTGCCTTTCCCCTAAGCCTGTCTATTTCTTTTCTATGAAGGAGGAGTTTACGTGTTCTCAAAGGGTCATGGTTCATGATGTTCCCATGGCTGTACTGCCCGATATGACAGTTAAGGAGAAGTACCTCATCATTTTTAATAATAACATAACTATCTTTGAGATTTGCCTTGCCCTCTCTTAAGGATTTTACCTCTGTTCCTAAAAGGGCAATCCCAGCCTCAGATGTTTCTTGTATCTGATAGTCATGATATGCCTTTCTGTTCTGACAGACTATCTTCATTTATTATTTTATCATAAGACCTGCCTACACAGAAATATTTGAAGCCCATTTTCTTGAGTTTCTGAGGTTTATATATATTTCTTAAGTCGAAGAAATAAGGTTCTACAAGGAGACTTTTCAGTCTGTCAAGCTCGAGGTTCCTGAACTGATTCCATTCGGTCATAATAACGAGTGCATGAGCATCTTCAACAGCTTCATAGGGGTCTTTGCAGTATTTAATTAATTTGGGGTCAGTGGTAAGGAGTACAGAGCCTTCTCCAATTAACTCTTTGCCCTTAGCCATAAAGTCGCTGCTCCTGACAACCGGATCGTATGCCCTGATCTTTGCCCCTTCTTTAAGTAGCTTTCTGATAATGTGGAGAGATGGTGCATCACGAATGTCATCTGTATTAGGCTTAAAAGAGAGACCGAGGATTGCAATCGTCTTGCCTTTTACCTTACCCATTGCATCCTTGATCTTTTTGACCATCGAGTCACGTTGTTTTTCATTAGCTCTAACCGCTGCGTCTACAATTCCAAGCTCTACACTATGTTCCTCAGCCATCTTTAAAAGGGCATTTGTATCCTTTGGAAGACAGGAGCCACCATAACCCGGTCCTGGGTGAAGGAATTTCGGACCTATTCTCTGATCGAGGCCCATTCCTTTTGCAACCATGTGTACATCGGCACCTACTTTTTCACAGAGGTTTGAAATCTCATTGATGAAGGAAATTTTTGTTGCAAGAAAAGAATTAGAGGCATACTTAATAAGCTCAGCTGTCTCAATATTTGTAATCACAAAAGGTGTCTCAATAAGATAGAGTGGCTTGTAGAGGTCTTTCATTATAGCCACAGCCTGCTGGCTGTTCGCACCTATGATAACCCTGTTTGGCCTCATGAAATCTTCTATTGCAGAGCCTTCCCTGAGAAATTCAGGATTTGAGACGATATCAAAACCAACCTGTTCATTAAGATGTTTTGAAACAATCTTCCTTATCCTGTCGCCAGTTCCAACAGGGACAGTACTCTTTGTGACTATGACCTTATACTCATCCAGATTTGCAGCTATTTCTTTAGCGACTTCTTCAATGTACTTAAGATCTGCAGATCCATCCCCTCGCGGGGGTGTGCCAACAGCTATGAATATAACCAGGGACGACTTAACCGCTTCTGTGATATCTGTTGTAAAGGTAAGCCTTCCCTCCTTGGTGTTTCGCTGTACAAGCTCTTCAAGGCCTGGCTCATAGAAAGGAACACAACCTTGTTTTAGAGATTTTATCCTTTTCTTGTCCTTGTCAACACAGGTGACAAAGAGCCCGAATTCTGCAAAACAGGCACCTGTTACAAGTCCTACATAACCTACTCCAATTACTCCTATATGCATAACAGACTCCCTTTTATAATTTTATTTTCCCATATCTTGGTATATTTTGAAAAAGTATAATAACTGTAAAGAAGGGATAGTATCAATCCATATTCCCCGTCAAGGAACCCTCTCCTGAGGAAAAACATTTTGAAAAATGTAAATAAAGGGCGAAGAATAAGGGAGAATATACCGGGCATGAAATCTTTTTGTCCCATTTCCCGTGCCGATAGTGTGGAGTAGTTTTCTAACTTCTTTATAAAATCAGAGAGGGATCTTGAGGTATGATGCTCCATAGGATTTTTTAGATAGCCTGTGCTGCCCCTGACCACCACCTTTTCATGAACTTCCCGCTCTTCCATAAACGACCTGTCTTTTCTGAAGAGCCTGAGGGTATAATCGGGCCACCACCCGCCGTGTCTTATCCATCTGCCGAGAAAAAAATTCTTTCTTGGTATATAGAAACCACTGTGGTTTTTATTCTCCAGGGAAAGAGAAATCTCTGTTCTCAGTTCTGATGTTAACCTTTCATCGGCATCCAGTATAAGGACCCAGGGCATGGATGCCCTGTTAATGCCTTTCTGTTTCTGTTTTGCGTATCCTTGCCATTCTTCCTGAAATACTTTCTCTGTGTATTTTTTGCAGATATCAACAGTACGGTCAGAGCTGAAAGAATCAATTACTATTATCTCAGAAAAATCCTTTATGCTCTCGATTGCGTCTTGAATGTCTGACTCTTCATCTTTTGTCACAAT
>DAITNM010000125.1:0-2937 GCA_036834585.1 Thermodesulfovibrionales bacterium
TCATTATATCGTCCCTGTTTGAACATAACAAAAGTGGGCGGTTATGGTATAGCAATATGTTCAATAACGCACAGAACAGTTTTGTGGCAGGTCTAATTTAAAAGCTATTTGAGAGTAAGTCCTGGGGCAGGTATTGTGAAAGCGGGACAATAAACCGATGATCTTAATAACTTCTCTTTAACAATCTCTTTATTTCATCGAGCAGTTCTTTCTTTGTTATGATGCCTTTGCTTTTTAAGAGATTGGTGAATGCTTCCTGCGTTACAATCGTTCTCTTAAGAGGCTTCCTTCTTTCTTTGATGTTAAGGTATCCTAATGTTTTTAACTCCTTTATCAGGACATTAATTTTTCCTTCTAATCTTTTTATTTGCTCTTCAGACCTATTAATTTCTTCTCTTTGTTCTTCTATCTGTTGGTTAAGGTTCATGAGCATACTCAAAATGTTTTTCGTAATAAAGGGTATTTCAAATTTGGTACCCTTTGGTTTTGCGCTTTCTTTGAAAACGACATCACATATTTCTTCCATTAATTTTTTGAATTCTTCCTTTGCTTTCATATAGCTTTATCCTGATTTATGTATTGCCTAAATTATACCAGATTATACCAGTAAACACTTTTTCCCCTTTTACCATATGAAAACCAACAGATTGGTTACGGATACGAAAATTAGGGACTGAAGGGCTAAGAGCAGAAGAACAGGGAGGGAAAGAACTGAAGAGCGGAATGTGGAAGCGCAAAAGAGATGAAGACCTGAAGTTTTGAAGGATGAAAGTAGTGGATCAGGAGAGTTACAGAACTGTAGGGGAACTTTCAGAAGTCGATATGACTGATAAGCTTCAGCGCTTCAGAACTTCAGGGTTTCTGCACCCCTTCGGCTGCCCTTTTATTGGTGGGATCGAGCTGTGTCGCCCTTTTAAAGGTGGCTCTTGCCCTTTCATGAAACCCGAGCTCCAGATAGATATGACCAAGTTCAGCCATGTAATTGGCGTTCAAAGGGTCAAGTTTCAGAGCCTTATTTATAGCTTCCTGTGCCTCACGGAATTTCTTACATTTTGCCAATGACATGCCATGATAGTAGTGATAGCTTGCTGCTGAGCTATCAAGATAAGCAGCCTGGCCGAATAAATCTGCTGCTTCTGTATATGATCCCTCCCAAAAGGCTTTCTTGCCTTCTTCGAACCTGGCCTTTGCCATTTCGACAGGACGGCCTTCCATTGATGCAGCCTTAAATGATGGGTTCAGGTCATATTCCATCTTCATTTTTGGGTTATAGAGGGTTTTGTAAGCCAGGGTGAGATGCGAGAATAGGGCGTTTAATTTGTTCTTCAGGCTATCAGACATAGAGGAAAAATGCCTATCAGGATGAAACTCCTTGGCCTTGTTGAAATAGGCCTTCTTAATTTCTTCAGGAGTGGAATTCTGAGTAATACCAAGGATCTGATAGTGATCAATCGTTTGAAGCTTGCTATAGAGTTCATCAACTTGTTCCATAAAAGCTGTGTCTAACTCTCCTTCAGGTTCTCTCAGGACTTCCTCATGAATTTCTTCTCTTTCCTGATCCTTTTCTTTTGTCTCGATTATCCTTGCATTCATAAGGGCGTAAAGGATTTTCATTGTCTGGAGATTATCAAGGGGTGACAGTAGCAGTATATCCTGTACCTTACGGTTACCGTCTATGAGAGAAAATATTTCCTTATCTTTCTCCTCAAGCCTGATGTCCTGGAAAAGGTCCAATGGATTAGCAGAGTAATCCAGAACTGTATCCATGGGGAAGAAGCCATTCTTCAGACAGATGAAATTATTTATTCTCTTAATTCCTCTGTAAATAAGGTTTGCTGCACTGAGCTTGAGTGTTATGACCTCCTCTGAAGGAAGAGGCATTTCTTTGAATTCAAATTCGCCTTCTGCCCACTGGAAAAGACTCAGGATGATCTCCTCAACCTGATGCGTCACTGCCCAGATGAGGTCCTGTGGTTTGAGATAGCCGAGTTCAACAAGAACTGCACCCTGACGCTTACTTGTATTTTTCATAGCTTCAATTGAATGATAGTACTGCTCAAGAGTAAGCCTTCCAGCCTTTACAAGGATCTCCCCAAGGCGTTCTTCTTCCTGGTTCGACGTGGCAAAGATCATATCGCCATTCCTTATATATATCTTTTTCAGGATAGAACCATGTTTTATCTCAAGGATGCCTGTCTTTTCAGACCTCTGAAGACTCAGAAAGATATCTGAAAGGGGAAAGTGCTTTAAGTTGCCATAGATTGATAACCTCTCTATCCCTACACTCAGTGAGTCATCTTCTGCCTTAGTCCAGACAACCCTTCCCTGGATATCCATGTTGAGGTCTTCTACCCTGAGATCAAGGACTGATCCCGGGGTGATAGGCTTCATATTGATATAAAAGCTAAGACCACCCAGAGAAAAGTCAATAATATGGGCAGTGAAGTACTCCCCACCAAGTGAGGCAGTTAGGGCCTCTTGCTTGTATCTTGTATACCGCCTTCTGTCTTTGCCCGATTCCATGGTAGTAAGTTTAATAAACCTTTCAATAATGGTCAATGAATTAATGTATAAAAGGGGTCGAGGATTCAATACTAAAGCGCCAAAGAGTCGAAGTCTCAAAGATTCATAGACTATGATACTGTAGCACTCTGACACTCTGATACTCTATCGATCACTCGAACCCGCGAATCCTTAAATCCCTTTGCGTCAGTTAGTCTCTCCGCTAAGGGGAGGACAGTAGGGTTGACCTCTGAACTCCCTCATTGCTTCATCTTCAGGGGTTTCTGATTCCTTTCTATACTTAGGCGAAAAATGCATGACAACAAGATTTTTGACCTTTGCTTCCCTTGCAATCTTTCCGGTAGTCTTTGCAGTAAGATGAGACCTTTCCAGGGCTCTGTCCCTGTCTTTTTCAAGGAAATAGGCTTCGCAGTA
>DAITNM010000126.1:0-2911 GCA_036834585.1 Thermodesulfovibrionales bacterium
CCTCGGAGTCCCGATCTTATCGGGACGAGAATGAGCGAAAATACTATATCCTGCCATCAATATCTGCTTTATTCAGCACGTTTAAACACCATGACTGCATGACCATGGTATATTATAAGAAGCACTATGTGGGATTATACGAAGAAGGTCAAAGAACTATTCCTTAAACCAAAAAATGTTGGTGAGATAAAAAATCCAGATGCTGTTGGAGAAGTCGGCAGCATGATATGCGGTGATGCCCTGCGTCTCACACTCAAGATTGACAAAGAAACTAACAAAATCAGGGACGCCAAGTTTCAGACCTTCGGATGTGCAAGCGCAATAGCAAGCTCCTCTGCCCTGACTGAACTTATAAAGGGAAAGACCCTTGATGAAGCGTTGAAGATAACCAATCAGGATATTGCAGAATATCTCGGTGGCCTTCCAAAAGAAAAGATGCATTGTTCCGTAATGGGAAGGGAGGCCCTCGAAGATGCAATTGTCAATTTCAGGGGGGAAAAGAAACCTGAGGCAGAAGAAAAGATCGTTTGTGAATGCTTTGAGGTCTCGGAAGAAAAAATACGTAAAGTCGCCATTGAAAATCACTTAACCACAGTGGAAGAAATTACCAACTATACAAAAGCAGGAGGTGGATGCGGTTCCTGCGTCCCTGCTATAGAGGCCATATTGAGGGATATATGGTTTGTAAAGCCTATAACAGAAAAGCCAACAACACCCAAAAAACTTACTAACCTTCAGAAAATTGCTCTTATACAGGATGTAATAGAGAAAGAAATAAGACCAAGGCTTCAGGCTGACGGAGGAGACATTGAACTCATAGACATAGAAGGCAATAAGGTTGTCATTGGTCTAAGAGGTATGTGTGTCGGCTGCCTTATGGGCGATGTGACAGTAAAAGGCATCGAGGATAAACTCAAGGAACTTGTCAGCGAAGATATCACTGTGGAGGTAGGATGAATACGATTTACCTTGACAACAATGCAACAACAAAAATAGCCCCCGAGGTCTTTGATGAGATGACACCTTACCTCACTGACCTTTATGGAAATCCTTCGAGCATGCACACCTTTGGAGGAAGCCTCCATAATAAAATCGAAGAGGCGAGGGAAAGAGTTGCAGCACTCATCGGCGCTGAGCTTGATGAGATAATCTTCACCAGTTGCGGCACAGAAAGTGATAATACAGCTCTCATGAGTGCGGTTGAATCTTATCCCCAGAAAAGACATATCATCACTACACGTGTGGAACACCCTGCAGTTTTCAACTTTGCGAAGCACCTTGCGAGAAAGGGCTTTAGGGTTACGTTCATTCCAGTAGACAGTTTTGGAAGACTCGACATGGATGCTTTCTCCAAAGCCCTTGACGATGATGTAGTTGTCGTTTCAGTTATGTATGCAAATAATGAATCAGGTGTAATTTTCCCAATAGAGGAAATAGGGGAAATCCTAAAGGAAAGAAAAATAATCTTTCATACAGATGCTGTTCAGGCAGTCGGTAAACTTCCTATAGATGTGAAGAAACTCCCTGTTGATATGCTCTCTCTTTCCGGGCATAAGATCCACGCTCCAAAGGGTATAGGGGCTCTTTATTTGAGGAGAGGCACACGATTTTATCCATATATAATAGGCGGACACCAGGAAAATGGCAGAAGGGCAGGAACAGAGAATATAGCATCCATCATTGGTCTCGGAAAGGCCTGTGAACTTGCTGCAAAAAACATCAAAAAAGAGGTAGCCTATCTCAGTGTCCTAAGGGATAAACTCGAAAAAAGACTGATGGAACTTTGCCCGGATGTAAGGGTCAATGGTGACAGAGAGAACCGTCTTCCGAACACAACGAATATGAGCTTTGAGTATGTAGAGGGAGAGGCGATACTCTTAAGATCAAATGAATATGGCATTTGCGCATCATCTGGATCAGCATGCACATCAGGTTCTCTCGAACCGAGCCGCGTCCTTAGGGCTATGGGCGTTCCATTCACTGCTATTCATGGTTCGATAAGGTTCTCCTTAAGTCGCTACAATACAGAAGAAGAAATAGATACGGTAATAGAAATAATGCCTAAGATCATAAAGCAATTGAGAGAACTCTCACCTTTTGGGAAAGAAAAAATAAAAAAGTAGCCGCAGGCTTTAGCCTGCGCTAACCATTATGGCGGGCATTTTGCACAGATGGATGCAAACAATGATGTAGAAAGATATCTGTCTCCTCTGTCAGGAAGAATAACCACTATGACACCTTCTCTGAGCTCGCTCGATTTTCTTAGGCCAACATGCATTGCAGCTCCACTTGACATCCCCACGAATATTCCTTCCTTCACTGCAAGCATCCTTGTTATATCAAAGGCTTCTTCATCGTTTATTACATGGCGTTCATCAAGTAAGGAAGGATCAAATATCTTCGGGACAATGGACTCAGACATATTCTTAAGCCCCTGGATCCTGTGATTTAAAACAGGCTCAACCCCTATAATCTTTATATCCTTATTGAATTCTTTGAGCCTCTTTCCAACACCCATGAGCGTTCCTGTTGTCCCCATTCCAGCCACAAAATGGGTTATTTTACCTCCTGTCTGTTCTATTATCTCTTTACCAGTAGTCTCATAGTGAGCTAATACATTCGCCTGGTTATCAAACTGGTTCGGCATAAAGTACATCCCTGAATCTTCAGAGTATATCCTGTGAGCCAATCTTATTGCGCCGTCTGTTCCCTCCTCTGACGGACTCAGCAAAAGCTCTGCACCAAAGGCTTCGAGGATCTTCCTCCTCTCCATACTGACACAGGCAGGCATTGTTAGTTTCACCCTGTATTTTTTTGCTGCTGCAACCATGGCAAGACCTATTCCTGTATTTCCTGATGTTGCCTCAAGTACTATCTTATCCCTTGTAAGCTTCCCTTCCCTTTCTGCTGC
>DAITNM010000127.1:0-2894 GCA_036834585.1 Thermodesulfovibrionales bacterium
TCCCTGTCCCATCCGTATCTGCCGATGAGGGGTACGAAAACGCACGGTGTATGGCGTTCTTCAAAGAGTCCGGCCTTTGATTTTCTAACCTTTATAAGTTGCTGCGAGAAACGCTCTCCAACAGGGGCAACAATGATTCCTTCCTCGGATAGCTGTCCCATAATCGGCTCAGGTATCTTTGGAGTTGCAGCAGTAATCATGACCCTGTCAAAGGGTGCTTCCTCCTGCCATCCCAGGGTTCCATCCCCAACCTTTGTATGAATGTTGCTGTATCCGAGGAAACGAAATCTTCCTTCCGTCTTTTCAACAAGCACAGCAACCCGTTCTATGGTATAAACCTCTTTTGAAAGCTCAGCAAGGATTGCTGCCTGGTATCCTGAGCCTGTACCCACTTCCAATACCTTCTCATTACCTTTAAGTTCGAGAAGCTCTGTCATAATAGCAACCATGTAAGGCTGTGAAATAGTCTGGCCTTCATCAATCGGAAGTGCCATATCATCATAAGCCTTATACTGAATGGGCTCGTCAACAAAGAGATGTCTCGGGACCTTCTTCATTGCCTTTAGGACACGCTCGTCTTTGATACCTCTCGGGATGAGTTGTGTATTTACCATAAATTCTCTCAATTCATCAAAGCCCATTTTAAATTTGTCCTAAATTTAGTTTCTTGAGTTTTTGTGTTCATTGGGTTTATGGCGTTTTGTAACTCAATAAACTGTGCAAACCCAAGAAACTCTATAAACTTGTTAGTCTTTTAGAAATCTCCCTCGCAGCTAATACCCCGGATGCGGATGCCTGGATAAGTCCCCTGCTTACTCCTGCTCCATCACCTACTGCAAAAAGGTTTTCTATTTCTGTCTCAAGAGATTCTGTTAGTTTTGGATACCTTGAATAAAACTTTACCTCAGCCCCATACAGCAGGGTATGCCTTGAATTAACTCCGGGTGCAATTTTGTCGAGGACTTCAAGCATCTCAAGGATGTCAGACAGATAACGGAAAGGCATGACAAAACTTAAATCGCCCGGGGTTGCATCTTTGAGCGTTGGTTTTACAAGTCCTTTTGATATCCTTTCATTTGTTGACCGTCTTCCCTGATGGAGATCTCCAAGTCTCTGAAGAATCACCCCTTTACCCAGGAGATTTGCAAGTCCTGCAATATACCTCCCATACAATATGGGTTCGTCAAAAGGCTCTGTAAATGATGTGCTCACCAAAAGTGCAAAGTTTGTATTATTTGTCTTCCTGTTTGCATAGCTGTGGCCATTAACAGTCCATATCCCTTTGAGGTATTCCTTTACAACCTCACCATAGGGATTCACACAGAAAGTTCTTACCTTGTCAAGGAACTTTCCTGAATAGAATATTAGTTTAGGTTCATAAGTTATTTTTGTAAGTGGTTCAAATACAGAGGCTGGCACTTCAACTCTCAGGCCTATATCAACAGGGTTTCTGTAGAGTGTAAGATGCAGTCTCTTTGACTCTCTTTCAAGCCATCTCGAACCTTCCCTGCCCGGTGAAAGGATAAGGTATTCGGAATGGAGACTCCTGCCATCCTTAAGCCTGATCCCTATCACCTTTCCCTTCCTTGCAATCACCTTTTCAGCTTCTGAATCAAAAAGTGTTTCTGCCTTTTGATTAATATCTTCCTTAATCTTCTTTAGAAGTGCCTTGCACCGATCAGTTCCTATATGCCTTATTTTTGAAGGGATGAAATGGAGATTATTTTTAGAGGTGAGTTTTTTAATTCCACGTATTTCATCTAAGTTGCCTCCGTAAATTTCCTTTGGAGCTCCGTATTTCACATAAATTTCATCTACATAATTAATCAGGGATTTCAGTTTCTCGATGTCTATATATCTTGAGAGGAAACCACCAATTTCAGGGGAGAGGTTTAATTTTCCATCACTGAATGCCCCTGCTCCACCCCATCCACTGAGAAGCGCGCACTCAGGGCAGGTTTTACATGAGATTTCTTTTATCTTCATAGGACATATTCTTTTGTCGAGGTCCTTGCCCTTTTCAATGATGAGGATCTTTGCAGTCTTTTTCTTTTCGAGGATTTCAAGGGCAGAGAATATACCGGCGGGTCCTGCACCGACGATTATTACATCATAATTTCTTTTCAATGGTATCTATGCCTGAATATATTAACTAAAATTTATCTTCAGCGAATTCAAAGCCTCATAGTTTGTTAGGTCAAGGTGTATGGGCGTAATGGAGATATAACTATCCCTCACAGCCTGGATATCCGTATCCTCACTATGCTCTCCATGGAGCTGGCTTCCCCCGATCCAGTAATGTCTCTTCCCCCTCGGGTCATGTATTTCCTTGATAGAATTGCTGTAAGCCATCTTTCCCTGGTGTGTAAATCTTACTCCTTGAATTTTACTTTTATCCACATTCGGCACATTGATATTCAGCAGGGTATCACGCGGAAGAGACTTCTCAAGGATAAATCTCCCAATCTTTATAGCGAAAGAAGATGCAGTTTCAAAATGTAGTGGTTGTGCCTCTTCGCCGGTAACGAGAGAGATGGCAAAGGATGGTATGCCCAGTAGTGTACCCTCAAATGCACCGGATACTGTACCTGAGTAAGTTATATCACCTCCAAGGTTACCTCCCATGTTTATACCTGACGCAACGAGTGCAGGCTTTTCAGGCAAAAGCTTGTTAACAGCTAAAATTACACAGTCTGTCGGAGTGCCATCAATGCTATAAACACCTTCTCTCAGTTTTTCAACCTTAAGTGGTCTGTGTAATGTCAGGGAATGACTTACTGCACTTCTTTCCCTGTCAGGAGCAACAATGTATACATCCCCATGCTCCTTCATTGCTGTATAAAGGGCAATAAGGCCGGGAGAATGAATCCCGTCATCATTTGTAATAAGAATAA
>DAITNM010000128.1:0-2880 GCA_036834585.1 Thermodesulfovibrionales bacterium
AAAAATAAGAATTGTCATTGCGAGTGAAACGAAGCAATCTTGTAGTTTAATGGGAGATTGCCACGGTCGAAACGACCTCGCAATGACAGTTATCACTGGATAAAAAATATTGATTTGGAATACTCGGAGTCTTTATACTGCTATTGCCCTCTCGGTCTCTTTGAGCCACAGGAGTCTTGAGCCATTCATAATAGAGTAATTGAGAGATTCAATCGTCATCAGGGGATCGATATCAAGACCTTCCTGCTTTTTATATGAAACAATCGAAGGCTTTTCCTTCTTTACCTTTGCAGCCTTTTTGATTTCCGTATCCGTCACTTTCATTGTGCTTCCCAGGGCTTTTGCAAGACTTGCAAAAATCTCCCTGTGAGTCTTTGTCTCTCCCGGTGGCTCTATAGCCTTCTGCACCTTCTTTAATCTTCCGAGGTAATCCACAATTGTTCCATCTGATTCAAGAATGGCTGCCGAGGGAAGAACAATATCTGCTTGCCTTGCAAGAGGTGTAAGATGCGAATTCTGAACAATTAGAAAATCCACATTTGGCCTTTTACCTGGAATCTCGCCAACAGCATAAAGAACTTTAACAGCACCCCCCTTTATCATTTCCTTATATGAACTGCCTTCTGTTACAAGACCCATCAAGGTTACGCCTTTTGCATTTGCCTCCAGAGGAACTGCAACGACCTGTGGAACAGGCAGTTTCAGTTTACTTGCAGTGGCTTCAATGTTAGAGGAAGCGCTGTAAAGAGAAGGCGCTGTCAGAATGACAGTGTTTTTCGCCTTTGCAATAAGATCAGCAGCCTTTTCAAGGTCAGACATTTCTTCTTCCTTCTGCTCTTTTTCTTTCGCTTCTCGCTCCATACTCTTTACTCTTTGTTCCTCTAATGTCTTTGATAAGGCAGAAAGGGTTGATGCCTCGTCGCCTTTAAGGTTTACTGTTGCAGCAGATGCAATCTTAGGTTCGCCTGAATTTATAACGATGAGCTTTGCACCCCTTTCGACCTTCTTCCTTATGATTGCATCGAGTGCTGGAAGCACCCTCAACCACTGGTTCGGGTTAAGTCCGATGAGAACCATAAGGTCAGCCTCTTCAAGGTCTGCTTCATTGCCTCTCATCGAATCAGCACCTGCATAAAGACTCACTGTTGTATCAATATTCTTTGTCTTGACAACATCTGAGGCAAATATTTTCAAGGAAAGAGCATCTTCATTCAGAATCCCTGCTGTAGTTATAAACCCCGAGGATTTTCCTGCCTCTTTCATTTTTTTTGAGACAAGGGAAATAGCCTCATCCCATGATATCTCTTTCAGTTCATTTCCGACTTTCTTCATAGGAGAGGTAATGCGTGACTCATTCTTCAGAGAATCAAATCCGAATCTTCCAACAGCGCAGATAAAACGTTCAGCCGAACCTTCCTCAGCGCCAGCATTTATTTTTACTACTTCACCATCTTTTGTGCTGACAATGATGTCGCATCCATCTCCGCAGGAAAGACACTGGGATTGTACCCTCTCATATTCCCACTCCCTTCCTTTTCTCCATCTCTCAGCTTCAAGGAGGGCATTAACCGGACATACATCAACACAGCTTCCGCAGAATGTACATTCTGATTCCTGGAGGGGCTTGTCAGTGGCTGTGACTACTTTCGAGCCTACTCCCCTTCCCATAAAGTCAAGCACATTCGTTCCCTGTTCCTTGCATATCCTTACACATCTGCCACAGAGGATGCAGTATTCAGGGTCTCTTTTAAAAAAAGGATTTGCCTCATCTGTTGGATAACCGAATTTCTTCCGTGTGAAACTTGATTCTTTTATCCCGAAATTGTATGCATAACTCTGGAGTTTACAAACTCCAGCCTTTGTGCATGTCATGCAGTCTAAAGGATGCATTGAGAGGATAAGGTCTATGACGAACTTTCTGACTTCCTCCACCTTCTCAGTCTTTGTATTGACTGCCATCCCTTCCTTGACCTTTGTGTTACATGCTATAACAGGCGCCTTCATGCCCTCTATCTCAACGAGACAGAGTCTGCATGCGCCAACACCTTTCATTCCTTTGATATAACAGAGGTTGGGTATATGAATACCGGCTGATTCTGCTGCATCGATGAGGATCGTTCCTTCCGGTGCCTTGACTTCTTTCCCGTCTATTTTCAGTGTAACCATCTTTTTCATACAGACCTCCTCCTCTATTGTAAATTATTATTTACTGCTGACTGCTTCTTCCTCTATCTCGGTTGTTATGACCTCAATTGCCCCAACAGGACAGACCTTTACGCACTCTCCACACTTTGTGCACCTCTTCTGCCTTATTTCAAAGGGAAGATATCCGGAGAGATAAACCTTTTTGGTCTCTCCTATTATTGCGTCATATTTACACGCCTCTGAACACTTTCCGCATATGATGCACAGTTCAGGGTTAATCACATATTCAATGAGACTCATACATTCTTTTTTCGGACAGGCGCCTGAAAGATGTTGTTGAAACTCCTCCATTGAGCTGGTAAGGGTATCGATGATAAATTTACCCGTATTTTTCCCTTTTATACAGCGATAACCCACTATCATCTGAGAGGCTATCCTCTTGAGCGCCTCAATATCTGCTTCACTGACACCTTCGAGGTGTTGTGCGATCCTGATGAGTCTGATTTTTGCTTCGTAAGTGCCAAGAGAGCAAGGGTAGCATTTGCCACACATCGGGCCTGCAAGGAACTCTTCAACAAAGTAAAGAGCCCTCTGAACAGGACATGCCTTTTCTTCAGCCTCCTTTTTAATATCCTCGAGTTTCTTTTCTTTTTCTCCTGTTAAAGTTTCTTCGTCCATCCTTCCTCCAAGCTGCTTTTGTGTCATTCCTTATGCTTATTTATCTGGATTCCCGCC
>DAITNM010000129.1:0-2839 GCA_036834585.1 Thermodesulfovibrionales bacterium
GAGTTTCTTGAATTGAATGGCCATTCCCTCCATGGTGCAATGACCTTTATGGCAGGTTGAAATGCATAGTATGTCAATTCGAATCTTACCTGATCATTTCCCTTTCCTGTAGCCCCATGGGCAACGGCTTCAGCACTTTCCTTTTCTGCTATCTCTATCTGTTTCTTAGCAATAAGAGGTCTTGCAATTGATGTCCCGAGCAGATATGAGCCTTCGTAAACTGCATTTGCCCTGAGCATCGGAAATATGTAGTCTTTGACAAATTCTTCCTTTACGTCCTCTATGTAAACTTGTGAAGCTCCTGTCTTCAGCGCCTTTTCCCTTATGGGTTCAGTGTCTTCACCCTGGCCGATATCTGCATAGAAAGCGATTATCTCTGTGTTGTATGTTTCTTTGAGCCATGTTATCGCAACAGAGGTATCAAGCCCTCCTGAATATGCAAGAACTATCTTGTTCACTCGTTTTTCCATTCTGAGTTTAAAGCAAAGTGCAGCAAAGAAAATCTACACATTTATAATATAACTAAGTGCCCTTATCTTTCTTTCGCAATTTATACACCATAGCATAAATTTTAAAAAAATGTAAAACTGGCGACATGTTTTAAAACCGGGGATATAGTTTGCATATAAAGCTTTCTTTGCAAAGATTGGAAAGATTTGAATTTGAAAGAAGAGAAACATTTCTCTCGACCAAAATGTTATGTTATAATTGAAATTGAGAATCAGTCTCAACTATGGAAAAGAAAATATTTATAGAATTCCTCAAAAATAGAGGTCAGAAATTTACTAAGGAGCGGGCAGCTATCCTTCAGAAGACCTGCTCAACAGAAGGCCATTTTAACCCTGAATCTCTTTATTTAAAGATAAAGGAAACCGGGATTAAGGCATCAAGGGCATCCGTTTACAGGACACTGAACCTTCTCTGTGAATGCGGCCTTATAGAGAGGTCTATGAAAACGGAACAAGGAACCCTTTATGAACGGGCTTTTGGACATGAACACCACGATCACATGCGGTGTATCGTTTGCGGAGAAATCATAGAATTTTATTCTAACGACCTTGAAAAACTACAGAAATTACTTTGCGAGAAACAGAACTTTCAGGGAGAAAGTCACACCCTTGAGATAAGGGGATACTGTGAGAAATGCCAGAAGAAAAGATAAAGGAGGATAATACAACTATGACTGCGGAGGTAATCTCTCTCTTATCACTTACTGAAGGAGAGGAAGGTGTTGTTCATTCTATTTCGGCTGGGAGAGGCTTAATAATCAGGCTTGCCTCGATGGGGATTGCCCCTGGCATGAAAATCAAGACTCTTAAAAATAGTAAAGGCGCTCTTGTGATCATAACCAATGGGACAAGGGTAGCCATTGGAAGAGGCCAGGCATCAAAAATAATGTTAATAAAATCTCAGGGGCCACAAGATGTAATAGGCAAAGCTGGATGAGTGCAAGGGAAAGACTTCTTGTTGCACTTGCCGGACAGCCAAACGTTGGCAAGTCAACGGTCTTCAGCATCCTTACAGGATTGTCACAGCACGTTGGAAATTGGCCAGGAAAGACAGTTGAGAAAAAGGAAGGAATCCATACCTCCGGAGAAGCTGAAATAAGAATAATTGACCTTCCTGGAACATACAGCCTCACAGCCTTTTCAGCAGAGGAGAGGATAGCAAGGGACTTTATAATAAAAGACCACCCTGATGTTATTGTCCTCATAGCCAATTCATCTGCCTTAGAAAGAAGCCTTTATCTTCTATCAGAGCTTCTTTTGCTTGGGCCTCCCGTTATAGTAGGTCTGAATATGATAGATGTAGCAGAAGAACAGGGTATTTTTATAGATGTGCCCGCTCTCAAGAAATCCCTTGGAGTTCCTGTCATTCCCATGGTAGCTACGAAGAACAGGGGAGTTAAGGAACTTGTCCAGGAAATAATATTACTTTCAAACAGTGACTCTGACTATTCCCCCCGGACCCCTGAAGTCTTCGAGGATCACAGGGATGTTTTTACTGCACTCATGAAAGAGGTCAAGGAATTCGTTCCTCATCCATATACTGCGCAGTGGGCTGTTACAAAACTAATGGAGGGCGATCCAGAGGTCTCTGCTATGATGGAGCAGATTCTACCAGTAGATAAATTAGAGGAGGTAAGGTTGCTGCTCCGCAGGCATGAGGACTCCCTACTCGCTATTGTCCATGGCAGATATGACTGGATAGAGGCAATTATCCGTTCTTGCGTCTCAAAGTTCAAAAAAGGGCAGGTTCTCCTGACAGACAGGTTAGATCATATTCTTATACGTCCGGTTTTCGGGATTCCCATCCTCCTGGGGATACTCGCTTTCGTATTCTTTATAACTTATAGAGTGGGGGCTCCTGTACAGGGATTACTGCAGTCATCGGTGAAGTCTTTTGCGAATTGGATTGAGCTTTATCTTGCAGGGACTCCCCAATGGGTTGCTGGAATTCTGATAGATGGTGCACTGGGAGGTGCCGGAACAGTCCTTACATTTCTCCCGATACTCCTCATATTTTTCGCTTTCATGGCATTGCTTGAGGATGTCGGATATATGGCGAGGGCAGCCTTTGTGATGGATAGATTCATGCATATCATTGGGCTTCACGGGAAGAGTTTTATGCCAATGTTCCTTGGCTTCGGATGCAATGTTCCTGCAGTTCTGGGAACAAGAATAGTAGAGTCGAGGAGAGCGAGGTTGCTCACGATATTCCTGACACCCTTTATGCCTTGTACAGCTAGATTGGCTGTTCTTACCTTGGTAGCAGCTGCAGTTTTCGGAGAGCAAGCTCCTCTCGTTACGTGGTCACTTGTCTCTGTGAACATATTGGC
>DAITNM010000130.1:0-2802 GCA_036834585.1 Thermodesulfovibrionales bacterium
AGATGCCTCTTTTCCCGTCCTTTATGAAACAGTGATGGGCACAGAGAAAACACCTTACTTTCTTCTCATCAAGTTTTTCATAAAACATTGCTTCTTTCATGGGAAACTACTCCTTTTTACGGTTTTCCTTTTGAAGGGTTTCTCTTATCTTATCTACAGCCTCAGGATTGGCAAGGGTAGATATATCTCCTGGTTCTTCTCCCATGGCGATTTTCCGTACCACACGACGCATAATTTTCCCGCTCCTTGTCTTTGGCAGGTCCGGCACAAAATGAATCTTTTCCGGACGTGCGATCTTGCCGATCTCTTTTTCCACATGTCCTATTAAGGCTTTTATAAGAGATGAGGCAGCCTGTTCACCATGTCGTAAAGCTACAAAGGCCACAATGCATTGACCCTTTATCTCATGCGGCATCCCTACCACTGCTGCTTCTGCTACGGAGGTGTGTGTTATGAGGGCTGATTCTATTTCTGAATTTCCTATACGGTGTCCGGCAATATTCAGGACATCATCAGACCTTCCCTGGAGCCAGAAGTAGCCGTCGCTGTCCCTGCGGGCTAAATCGCCTGTAAGATAGACATTCAGGAATTTCCCCCAGTACCCCTCTGCATACCTTTCAGGAGCTTTATAGAGACCTCTGAGCATTCCCGGCCAAGGCTGTGTTATTACGAGATAACCACCGGCACCAAGAGGAAGAGGATTCCCTTTTTCATCATAGATATCTGCTTTAAAACCCGGAAGAGGTTTTGCTGCTGAGCCTGGTTTGAGGGGGGTGATGGGGAGGGGAGATATAATAAAATTTCCTGTCTCTGTCTGCCACCACGTATCCATGATTTGACATTTCCCCCCACCGATATTCTCGAAGTACCATATCCAGGCCTCCGGATTAATGGGCTCTCCGACAGAACCTAAAAGCCTCAGGGAATTCAAGTCATATTTCCCGGGCCATTGCTCTCCCAATTTCATAAATAGCCGGATCGCGGTTGGAGAGGTGTAGAAAACAGTTACTGCATACCTTTGTATGATAGACCAGAATCGTGCAGGGTCAGGCCAATCAGGTGCACCTTCATATAAAACAGAAGTAACACCTAAGATAAGAGGTGCATATACAATGTAACTGTGTCCGGTAACCCAACCGATATCCGCTGAACACCACCAGATATCGCTCTCTTTCAGATCAAATACCCATTTCTGGGTAAGGGATGTACCAAGTGCATAACCCCCATGTACATGAACCACGCCCTTTGGTTTTCCTGTGGTGCCGGAGGTGTAGAGAATATACAGAGGATCCTCTGCATCCAATATCTCTGTTTCACATTCGTCTATGGTTAGGCCGATCTGTGGGAGAAATTCTCTTGTCTTCTCTATGAGTTCATCCCACCAGTAATCTCTTCTCTCGCGTGGGTTCAATGGATCTCCCGGATACCACTTGATATCTTTTTTCGGTAAGACCTCTTCAGATAAACGTTTGTAAACGATGACATGCCTGACTGTAGGTGCATCTAACAGTGCTTCATCGACCTGCTCCTTGAGGCTGACGATCTTGCTACGCCTGTAGAAACCGTCACAGGTTATTACAGCTTTTGCCTCTGCATGATTTAATCTTTCCCTTAATGCGATTGCGCTTAAGCCTGAGAAAACAACAGAATGTATTGCTCCGATCTTGGCACAGGCAAGCATGGCAACAGGAAGTTGCAGTATCATAGGAAGGTAGATTCCTACTCTGTCGCCTTTCTTTATGCCTAAAATTTTTAAGGTATTGGCAAATCTGTTTACTTCCCCGTTGAGTTCCGAATACGTACACGCCCTTTCTTCTATAGGTGATCCATCAGTTGCAGTGGGTTCCCCTTGCCAGTAGTAAGCAATCTTATCTTTTGATTTATGTTTATCCAGAGCATCAAGAATGATATTGTACTTTGCTCCAACAAAAAATTTTGCATAAGGAGGGTTCCAGTCCAGGACCTGAGAATAACCATGAAGACTCAGTCCAACTTCTTTTATCATTTCAGTCCAGAACCTTTGGAGATCTTCAGAAGCCCAGGCCCGCAATTGTTCTTCATCTTCAATACCGTGCTCTTTCATCCATCTGTATACATTTGCAGCTTGTATAAATTCTTCTGAAGGCCGGAATACACGTTCCTCTTTCAACAAAACACGTGTGGCACCTTCAGGAGTTGGTTTTTCGGATTCCATATGTCCCTCTATACGATGTCCTTCACTGCGTAAAGGATCTTAAAACGCTTACCAACAACCTCAAGGAGTTCTTGCAAGTTCTTTTCATCCATATCTGTACGCACAAATAAATGTTTATGTCCCTCCTTGTCTACATTATAGGACGTCATTACACTAAGTATCCTGCCGTTGTGTGCTCTTATGGTGTTGATTACTTCCTGCGTAGTGCCGGGAACATCCGGCAGTTCAACAGCAATTTTTATTCCTCCCCGGGTTAAACCACTGATGTCTACCAAAGCCTTGAATATATCAGTTTGAGTTATCACCCCTGTCAGGTTTCCCGCCTCTATTACAGGCAAGCCTGATATCTTTTTATTCAACATAAGCATGGCAGCCTTCTCAATAGATTCATCAGGTCCGATGGTGAGAAGATCTTTAGACATGATATCTTTCACCTTGACTTCACTGAGGAGACTGTATATCTCGTGGACATCGAGAGAAGTAGCTTTTGAAGGTGTAGCCTCTTTTAAATCCCTGTCAGTAATAATTCCTGCTAATTTTTCATTCCTCATAACAGGGAGTCTCCGGATGTTGTTGTCTTTCATAATCCTGAAAGCCTTTATTATTGG
>DAITNM010000131.1:0-2737 GCA_036834585.1 Thermodesulfovibrionales bacterium
AAAAGGTAATACTATTTCTCATTGTATTCTCAGCTCTTGTTGGAATATTCAGTGGCATTATATACTGGATTACCTCTGATCTTCCCAACATAAACCTTCTTGAGGAATTTACTCCAATAGAATCATCAAGAGTCTATTCGAGTGACGGAAAAGTGATTGCGGAGCTTTATGTTGAGCGGAGGACATTTGTACAACATTACCAGATACCTGAACATGTTAAAAAGGCATTTGTTTCTGTAGAAGACATAAGGTTTTATCATCACCCGGGAGTTGATCTCATAGGAATCATGCGGGCACTCTGGCATGATGTCAGGGCAGGAGGAATTGTGGAAGGTGGAAGTACTATCACACAACAACTTGCAAGGATGCTCTTTTTAAAACCTGAAAGGTCGTTGAAAAGGAAATTAAAGGAGGCAGTGCTTTCCATCCGGATAGAAAAACGTTACACGAAAGATGAAATCCTTGGCCTCTATTTGAACCAGGCATACTTTGGTACAAGGGCATACGGCATAGAGGCTGCATCACAGACATATTTCGGAAAATCCGTTCATGAACTCTCAATCGGAGAAGCTGCACTTCTTGCAACACTTCCTAAAGCACCCTCTCTTTACTCTCCCTTCAAAAATCCTGAGAAGGCAAGGGAAAGGCGTTCTGTTGTGCTCAAGAAGATGCTAAGCCATGATTTTATCACCGAAGCTCAGTTTAATAGGGCTATGAATGAACCTTTACCTGAGATACCTCACATGAGGAAATACGAGGCACCATATTTCATTGAATTTATGCGTCAGAAGCTTGAACAGAAATATGGCCCAGAGATATATACCTCAGGTTACAAGATTTATTCGACTATCGATTATGAGATGCAGAAAGTAGCAGAAGAAGCAATTAAAAGAGGCATCAAGACCATTGAACAAAGAGTAAACCCGGGAATCCAGGCCTCTCTTATTGCAGTGGAACTCCAGACAGGGCATATAAAGGCAATGGTAGGAGGGCTTGATTTTTGGAAAAATCAGTTCAACAGGGCTACTCAGGCAAAGAGACAACCAGGCTCAGCATTTAAGCCCTTCGTTTATTTAGCAGCCTTTGAGAATGGTATGTTGTCCGGAGACAAAATTGTTGACTCCCCAATCTCCTTCAGAGGTCAGCACCAGGGTGAACGCTGGTCTCCCCATAACTATGACGGAAAATATTATGGATTGGTTACCCTCAAGAAAGCGCTTGCCAAATCATTAAATGCTGCTACTGTCAGGCTTGCTGACAGGGTTGGCATAGAGAATATTATAGAAGGTGCCCGAAAGCTCGGCATAAAGGCTTATCTTCAGCCCTACCTTTCTACAGCGCTTGGGGCCTCTGATGTTACGCTCATGGAGATGGTTTCAGCTTATTCTGCCTTTGCAACAGGCAGAACGCTTGAACCCCTTGCATATGAAAAAATACTAAACAGGGACAATATCGTTATCGAAGAGACAATGCCCCGGACAGAAGAGATAGTAAATCAAAATGTCATTGAGGAGATGAAGATCTCCCTCGGCGCAGTTGTTAAAGAGGGTACAGCACAGAAGGCGCTGGAACTTGGCAGAGTTGTTTATGGAAAGACAGGAACAACCAATGATTTTACGGATGCCTGGTTCATCGGCTTTGATGACCAACTTGCAGTAGGTGTCTGGGTTGGCAGGGATGACCACACACCGATTGGTCCAAAAGAAACAGGTGCGAGAGATGCACTTCCAATATGGATCGAATTTATGAAAAGAGTGCCTCCACAAACTCCTCCGGATTAAAATCTCTGAGGTCATCCAAGCTTTCACCAATCCCGATAAGTCTCACAGGGATCCCTAATTCCTTTTTTATCGCAAATACAATACCGCCTTTAGCAGTACCATCGAGTTTAGTAAGTGCAACACCAGTCACGCCAATAGTATTATTAAACATCTCTGCCTGCCTCAAAGCATTCTGGCCAGTTGTTGCATCGACAACAAGGAGAATTTCCTGAGGTGCACCGGGCATCGCCTTTTCAATGACTCTCTTCACCTTTTTGAGTTCTTCCATTAGAGGGCTTTTGGTGTGCAGTCTGCCAGCAGTATCTATGATGACAACATCTGTACCTCTGTGTTGAGCTGCTGCGATTGCATCAAAGGCGACAGCAGCAGGGTCTGACCCACTCTGGTGTTTTACAAACTGGGCATTTGCCCTTTTTGCCCATATCTCTAATTGTTCAATCCCTGCAGCCCTGAATGTATCTCCTGCCGCGAGTAAGACAGAAAGCCCCTGTGAGTGGAACCTGCTCGCAAGTTTTCCAATCGTTGTTGTTTTACCCACTCCATTGACACCAACAGCAAGGATAACAAACGGCCGATTCCCATGGGCAACGAGGGTATGAGGGTGATTGAGGATGGATACCATCTCTTTTTTCAATACTTCTTTCAGTGAAGTTGCGTCCTTTACCTCTCCTTTCTTAGCTTTTTCTCTGAGAGAGACCATGATTTCTTCCACAGCCTTCATCCCCACATCAGCAGTGATCAGTATTTCCTCGAGCTCTAAAAGGCTTTCCTCGTCGATCTTACGGCCTGTAAAAAGTGTTTCAACTTTATCAATAAACCCTTTTCTTGTCTTTGATAGACCCTCTTTTAGTCTCTCAAAAAACTTCATGGCTTCTCCTTCTCCTCGGAACGCCGAAGGATCTCAACCACTTCCTTATCAGAAACCTGTGTAAAGTCATAGTAGTAGGACCCGACAG
>DAITNM010000132.1:0-2702 GCA_036834585.1 Thermodesulfovibrionales bacterium
CTGTCTATAACTTTCACAGTCAAGGTATCTTCCCCTCTCACCATGACCACTTTGTCATGGTCTATCTCTTTCAATATATAACCGCTCATGGTGTCCCCCTTTTTCAATGCAGTCTGTCTCTTCCCTCTTCCAGGCGTGCTGCGAGGAGACTTTTTATCTTCCAGATATGCAAAGCTTGTGTTATCCGTTATCATTGTGCCATACAGGACAAACTCTGGCTTGGGCAGAGCGGCTTCTTCTTTTTTCTCAGGGGGAATCTTCCTTTCAGGATGAAAGAGGTTCTGATCAGCAATAATGGTATAATCCGCAGGGTTTGCTGTTTGGCTCTGGGCAGGTTTTTCCTCTTTTTCAGAGGATATTTTTTTAGGGATAGCCGGTATATATTTTACTTGCACGTTCAGAAGAGGAAGAACTACATAGTCGGCCAACAGGATGGCAGCAACAAGCAGAATAATATTTAATACATTAATGTTTTTTAACAGACGGCTAAATCTCTGCATGTTATTTCCCAGATGTTAAGGCAGTTACATCTAATTTTACCATAAGTTCTCTCGGATCCCTGTAATTCTTGACTCTTGTATCGAGTTCCTTTATAACGAGATAGGGTGTCCTTGTTTCGATGGAGTAAAGAATTTCGCTCAGGACCCTCGAATCCGGTATTACAGCATCCACACTGACGCTGATAACTTTAAATTTTTCGAAGTCCTCCGGTTTTCCGACCCGTTCACTCGATATTGTTCCACCCCTTCCGGTAATAGTACTTTTCACTATTTCCTGCAGTTGTGCTGCTGCGAGAGAGGGCGTCTGTTCTCCTATTAGTTTTGAATCATCTGCTTTCCGGGTCTCTTTCATGGCAGCAAGTTTCTTTTCCAGAGCAGGTTTTTCCGAGATCAGGTTGATATATTTTTCGAGTGTCTTTGTTTTTATGGCCTGTTCCTCCCGGATAGTCGCTAATTCTGACTGAATCCTCAAATACCCGTACTGATAGGTAAGGAGCCCCATCAGGATAATTGCTAAAGGTATGGAAACTATCAGTGTCTTACTCTTCTTCATCTTCCGCCTCTATGGTTGCAGTCACTTTGGGAAGTTCTATCCTTGTACCCTCTATCTCCATCTTTATAATGAATCTGTCAGCATTCTGTCTTGCATCCCTGAAGGTTGGAGACGCAAACTCGGCTTTTTTGAAATATTTCGATGCCTCAAGCTTCGGGATAAGACCTGTGGCTGAGCCTGCATACCCTTCAATATCGGCCGTTGTATCTGTAATCCTGACCCTTGTTAACCATGTAGTCTGGGGAAGGGTAGTCGTGAGTTCTCTCAGAATATCGAGTACCAGTTGCCTGCTCCCTTTGAAATTATTGATTGCTGAGACTTCACTGTTTACGGTTTCTATCTCTTTTTTCAGAGCCTGGACCTTTTTTACATCTTCCTTCCTCAATGTTATTTGATGGTCGATCTCCTCAAGCCTCTTCCCTTCAATACGGAGAGGGACTACCATATAAAGAGCCCACATCGCCAGGATTGCAAGGATAAGTACTGCTGTTATGGCAAAGGGGTTTTTCTGTTTTTCATATATACCCTTTTTTGTAAGGTCCAGCCCCTTTGACTTTGTCCACAGGGACTCCAGGACTCCGCCAGTGGCTGCATAGGGGACTTCCTTTTGGGCCCCGGATGGTCTGAGTTTGATTGGTGTTCCATTCAGTATCTTTAGGGGCACGTTCATCTGAAGTTTCAACTGTTCCTGAAAAGAGGGACTGAGACCCTTCAAGTGGAATACAATCTGGGGCGACTTGCCCTGTGTTTTAACAGCATCCAAAAGAGGAAGAATTTCTCCCGAAATAGTATCTATTTTTGATTTCTCGTTCTCTGAGGGAAAACCGCCTGTCAAGATTCCGGTGATATAACCATCAAGGAATAGAGCACCTTCAAATTCATTTTTATCTATTTCCATAAAGATGGTATCAGTCCCTTTTTCAATATACCGACAGAGCGTTCCCATGCCGGCGAGATTGACTGTTACTCTGCTGACATTGATACCTCTTTCCTTGAGGGCATCTGTATACTGGTGTATCAGGTCTGTCTTCGCTGCCATAAGGAGTATAGTGAGTTTCTCTGCATCATCCTTTAATATCCGGAAATCATAGAGAGCTTCATCCGGGCTGAAAGGGGTCAGCCTGTCTAACTCATAGGAGAGGACATCAGCGAGGTTCTCCTTAACGGTTGACGGGAACTCTGCTGTTTTGATAATAACCCATGCCTTTGGAATGCTCAGGGTTATATCTGTCCGCGTTGCTTTAAGGTCATTCATAGCCAGAGCTACAGAGGAGGCAAGGTTTTCTGGTTGCGGGTACCGGTCTTCCTCAAAGGAATAACTTCTAAACCCCTTGATCTTAATCTTTGACAAAAACCTTGAACCAAAAACTATGGACACGCTACCCTTCTCAAGAGACACACAGAGTGACTTCTTTAGTGAGATGATGTCATCAGAGGGACTAAAGGCAAGCACTCTCCATACAGGTCTCCCTATCCTGCCCAGGAGTGCTGCTGAAGCAGATGCAAAGGTTGTTATCTTCTTAAGAACGATTGTGGCTGTCATTGTTTTCTCTATGCAGGACTCTTGTAATAAAGATACCTGTAATTATTACCTCCTTCAATTTTAACTGTTGCCCTGATCTTGAAGCCAGTCTTTGCATTTCCCTTGA
>DAITNM010000133.1:0-2680 GCA_036834585.1 Thermodesulfovibrionales bacterium
AACTCCCTCGGTTTTCCTGCACCCTTTGGTGGGCCTACGAGGCCGTCTTCTTCCATCAACTCCATGATATTCGCTGCCCTGTTATATCCAATCTTCAGTCGCCTCTGGATAGATGATATGGAGACCTCTCCGATTAACTCTGCGAACTCAATGGCTTTCAGATAAAGCTCATCCCTTTCTCCTGTGATCTCATCTTCCTCGGTCTCGGTTTCCTGTATTCTTTCCAGTATTGAATAATCAGGCTTTCCTTGGGACTTTATAAATTCAGCCACTGCCTTTATCTCTTCCGCTGTGATAAGTGCGCCATGGACGCGGATGATCCTTGTGCCAGGGAACATAAGGAGCATATCGCCCTTTCCGAGGAGCTGTTCTGCTCCGTGTGTGTCGAGGATCGTCCTTGAGTCAACTTTTGAAGAGACCTGGAAAGATATGCGTGTCGGGAAGTTTGCCTTTATAATACCTGTAATTACATCAACAGATGGTCTCTGGGTTGCGAGGATGAGGTGGATGCCTGCTGCCCTCCCCATCTGTGCAAGTCTGGCTATGGAATCTTCAACCTCAGCTGCCACTGAGAACATCAGGTCAGCAAGTTCGTCTATGAAAATAACAATATAAGACATTTGCTCTTCAATTCCTGTCTGGGCGTTATAATTCTCAATATTTCTTGCAGCCCTTTCAGCGAGTACCTTATACCTCCGTTCCATCTCAATGACTATCTTTTTCAATGCCTCTACAGCCTCTTTCGGGGTTGTTATCACAGGCGATATGAGATGGGGTATTTCTTCATATGCTGAGAGTTCAAGAAGTTTCGGATCTATCATCAGCATCTTCACTTCTGAGGGTGTTGATTTATAGAGCATGCTGATAACCATCGAATTTATAGATACGCTTTTGCCAGAACCTGTTGCACCTGCAACAAGAAGATGGGGCATTTTCAGTAAATCAGCAATAATTGGTTTTCCGAATATATCTTTACCGAGGCCAAGTGTAAGCCTTGAATTGCTCTTTTTGAAATTCTCTGATGATAGAATATCCCTTAACGATACTGTTTCTCTCTGGCTGTTTGGAACTTCTAAGCCTAATGTAGCCTTGCCTGCAATTGGAGAAACCCTGACACTCTGTGCTTTGAGGGCAAGGGCGAGGTCATCAGCGAGGGAGACAACCCTGTTTATCTTTACACCGGGTGCGGGCTCGAATTCAAACATTGTAACAACAGGACCAGGATGGACATGAGTAATCTTGCCTTCCACGTCGAAGTCTTCGAGCTTCTTTTCTATCAGCGTTGAATTCTCCAGCAATTCTTCATTTGTAGGCCTGATGGATGTAGAGTTAGAGAGATCAAGAAGCTCAAGAGACGGGAGCTCATAGCCTCCTATTTTTCTCGGTCTTACAGGTACAATTTCAGATTGAGGAGGGGCTATTATCTCTTGCTTCTCCGTCATCTTTTCTTCAATAACACGACTCTTTTCTACAGTCTTCCGCCTTTTCCGAATTACAAGTTTAGTAACAGACACGGGACTCAGTAGGATGATGGAACAAAGAAATGCAGAAAGGGAAAAGATATAGGCTCCTGGAAGGGAGAGTAAGCTATTTGCAATATGAGCTATTTCTTTTCCTATAAGTCCTCCAATACCGTCAGGATATTTGCTGATTTTAATATGAAATGTCAGAGAAAAAAGTGACAACAGAAGAGAAGAAGAGACAACAAATAGAATGCCTCCGAAGAGGTAAATCTTATGACCTTCCTTTCCGAGAAGTCTCTTGATACCGAATGCGATAATGAGAAGTGGAATAATGAATGCTGCAAGACCAAGGAAGATAATCAACAAACCTGAAATGTATGCACCAACTGTACCACCAAGGTTTTGCACTGGTTCAGGAGGTTCTGTTAGACGGAAAAAGGGAACAGGGTCTTTTATATAGTGGCTGATCAGACTCAGTAAAAGGTAAATGCTACCCAGGACGGAAAGGACACCGGCAATCTCTTCCTTTATACGTTTTATCCTCTCAACCATATGCCAGCTATTATAACAATTGCCAGTATGAATCTATAATAGACGAAGAGATTCAAGGGATACTTCCTGAGAAAACTCATCAGAACTTTAATAGCTATAAAGCCGGTTATGGAAGAGGCGAAAAAACCCACTGCAAAAAGTTGCAGGTCATAGCTCTCCTGTGAGGTTAAGAGTTTTTTAAAGTGAAGGGTTGTTGCGCCTGCAATAATTGGTGTTGAGAGGAGGAATGAGAATCGTGCTGATGCATCCCTTTTGAGACCTTTGAAGAGACCGGCTGAAATGGTAATACCGGAACGTGATACACCGGGAATGAGGGCTGTTGCCTGTGCAATTCCGATAGTGAGAGCATCCATGAAATCTATTTTTTCTATGTCTTTATATTTTTTTGCTTTTTCAGAAGCTAACATGATGAATCCCACTGATATGAGCATTATGCTTATTAAAAAAGGTTCCCTGAGGCTTTTCTCTACTATGTCGTTCAAAAGGAAGCCTGCAGCGCCTGCTGGTATTGAAGAAAGAAGAATCATCCCAAGGAGCTTCTGTTTTTTCGTAAAAAGCTCCACCCAGTCTTTCCAGAAACAGAAGAGCAGGGCGGTCAGTGTTCCTCCGTGAAGGGCAATATCAAAGGTGAGGGTATTAACTACTCCTTTCCATCCGAAGAACCA
>DAITNM010000134.1:0-2585 GCA_036834585.1 Thermodesulfovibrionales bacterium
AGTAGGGATCCTTTTTCTTGATTATCCCTCTCTTATCTAAAGGCAACTGCTTCTCCGAACCAAGCTTCTAAGAAATTTATTTTGCTCTACTAATTAGGATTACCATAATATAAGAAAACATTACCATAAATGAAAGAATAATGTTATATTGACAGCCTTTTCATAGGTCGGCCTAATCGCAACCTTCTTTCATAATTCCCCTTTTTCTTCTTCATGCTCTTCAACTTGTGTGATATGAGTAACAGAATCCAGCTTTTATAATCGATATTCTTATGGGGAGAGATCATATGATTGCTGATTTCAAGATTTACTTAAAAAGTGTTATGTATCCTTCTACTCTGAAAATCGTAATATTGATAACAGCTTGCATCGTTTCCTTTTTATTGGTTCCTATAACTGGAGGTGAATTAAGGGACGCAAAGGAGAATCTGCCAGCGTTAGATGTTCCAATCCTTCTTTATCACCGCTTCGGACCTGTAGTTTCCGACAGCATGACAATGAACACAGCCGTTTTCGAGTCTCATCTGAAATACATCAGAGAAAACGGCTACACAGTAATTTCGCTCAGACAGCTTGTTAATTACCGGCTTGGAAAAGGGCCTCGCCCTTCTCCAAGGTCAGTTGTGATTGTTGCAGACGACGGTCATAGATCGATCTATACTGATATGCTGCCGTTGATAAAAAAATACCGTGTCCCCGTTACACTTTTTATATACCCTTCAGCGATTTCGAATGCCTCTTATGCCATGACATGGGAACAACTCAGAGAGATAAGGCAAACAGGGCTTTTCGAAATACAGTCACACACATACTGGCACCCTGACTTCAAAAAAGAGAAAAAAAGATTATCCCCTGTTGAATACGCAAGATTTGTCGAGATGCAGTTGAAGAAATCAAAAGACAGACTGGAGAAAGAATTCGATATTGAAGTGAATATGCTGGCCTGGCCTTTTGGCATTTGCGACGACTGGCTTATTTCGAAAGCAATTGAGGCGGGTTATGTAGCTTCTTTTACTATTGAGCGGCATCATGCGAGCAGCTCGGACGGCGTCATGAAGCTTCCGCGTTACTTGTTACAGAATGCTGATCAAGGAAAGGCATTTAAGATGATACTGGCAGGGAATTCCAGGAAAAAGAACAATGTAAGTGTTTCAGCCCGGAGATATAATGAAAAGAATTCTTAAATTGGCTCTTGCACAGTGCATCATATTGATAGTTTTATCGATATCCGGCCATGCTTCGATGTTCATAAGTGGTAAGGTAATGGACTATTTGACAAGAAAACCTATTCAAGGGGCTATTATTACTGCAAACAACGAAGTCGTCCAAACAGACAGTAATGGCATGTTTGTGATAAGAAATGCTACAAAAAAGATAGGGATTCGGGCCTGTGGATATGCAAGGGGCGAGCAGGTTGTCCCTTTCCCTGCAGGTAGAACACCTCTTAAAATATACTTGCAGCCTTTTACCCCAAAGGCCCTCTATCTTACTTTCTATGGAATAGGTGATCGATCACTGCGTGAATCTGCACTAAAACTCATCAATGAAACTGAGCTCAATGCCCTTGTCATAGATGTAAAAGGAGACAGGGGAGTAATCACTTATAAAAGTTCCATCCCCTTTGCCTCAGAAATCGGCGCCCAAAAATTAGTAATAATTAAAGACATAAGAAGCTTATTACAATCCCTGAGAGAAAGAGGCATTTACACTATTGCACGGATTGTGGTCTTTAAAGATAACACTCTTGGTTCAGCACGCCCTGATCTAACCGTGAGGACTCAGGACGGAAGGGTATGGCACGACAGGGAGGACCTTATCTGGGTAGATCCTTCCAGGAGAGAAGTCTGGGATTACAATATTAATATTGCTGTTGAGGCAGCTCAAATGGGTTTTGATGAGATACAGTTCGACTATGTCCGGTTTCCTGATAAAAAAGGGCTTAAATTTGCTGTGCCGAACACAGAAGAAAATAGAGTGAAATCCATTTCCGGATTTCTGACGGAAGCGAAAAAGAGACTTATGCCATACAATGTCTTCGTTGCTGCAGATATATTCGGGTATGTATCTTGGAACCTCAACGATACATTCATCGGACAGAAACTTGAAAACCTTTTCCCTTGTGTTGATTATATATCACTGATGCTCTACCCGTCAGGTTTTCAATTCGGGATACCAGGATACAGAAATCCTGTTGCATACTCCTACCAGATTGTTTCTCTTACCCTGAAAAAGGCACAAGAACGTACCAATATCCCACCTGTCCGATTCAGGCCATGGCTGCAAGCATTCAGGGATTATGCGTTCGACAGGAGATATTTCAATGGCACGGAAATAAGAAACCAGATCAAAGCTGCAGAGGAATTTGGCTCGAATGGATGGATGCTCTGGAATCCCCGCAATGTTTATCAGCCAGATGGATTGAAGAAGGAATATACATTCGCCAAAGGTGATTAAAAAAGGCTGATTCTTGGGACAAACCCTTTCTGCAATCGTATTATTTTTAATCCTCGGAATCACAGCTCCAGGGTTCCCTGCTACAAAGCCCTTTCCAGAACTCAATGAAGAGCAACTGGTACCTATTTCCA
>DAITNM010000135.1:0-2565 GCA_036834585.1 Thermodesulfovibrionales bacterium
GAAGGGCAATATCAAAGGTGAGGGTATTAACTACTCCTTTCCATCCGAAGAACCATGGAAATAATATGAGGTGTGCGGTGCTGCTAACAGGGAAGAATTCAGTGAAGCCCTGAATGATTCCAAGGATTATTGCCTCTGTCAAGCGCTAAACCTCAAAAATAATCGGCATTATCATGGGTCTTCTTTCCATAGTGTCCCTAAGGTATTTCTTAAGGGTATTTCTTAGCTTTGCCTGGAGCAGCGAAGAATCTGATATGACCTCTTTATCAAGACCTTTTATTGTATTAGTCAGGAGCTCTTTTACAACATTCATTACTTCCTGAGATGCGTCCTCAAATACAAAGCCCCTCGATATGATGTCGGGCCCTGAGACGATATTCCCTGTGAGTTTTTCTATTGATAAAAGGATAAGGACGATTCCGTCATGTGCAAGCCTTAAACGGTCACGAAGGACCATCTCCTTCACATCACCAAAACCTTTTCCGTCTATAAACACCCTTCCTGAATTCACCTTTCCATTTTTACGCGCCTCTCCATCTGAAATCTCGAGAATCTCACCATCTTCGAGAATGAATATATGATCTTTTGGTATCCCGAGTTTCTTTGCAAGGATTGAATGGTAAACAAGATGTCTGTATTCACCGTGGATAGGCATAAAGTATTTTGGTTTTACAATGTTGAGCATGAGCTTGAGCTCTTCCTTTGATGCATGTCCGGAGACATGCACCTCAGAAACTTTCTCATAAAAGACATTTGCTCCCCGTCTGAAGAGGTGGTTTATGATCCTTCCTATAGAACGTTCATTTCCAGGAATCATACGTGCTGAGAGAATCACTGTATCTCCTTCCCTGATTTTGATATCCTTATGCTCATCCACTGCAATCCTTGATAACACACTCATTGGCTCGCCCTGACTGCCTGTTGTTATAATCACACCCTCATTGTCTTTGAGCGTTGTCAGGTCTTCAAGCCTGAGCCATGTATCTTTGGGGATTTGAAGATAACCAAGATCAAGTGCAATCTGTGCATTTGAGACGATGCTTTTTCCACAGATTATTATTTTTCGGCCATATTTTACCGCAACGTCGATTGCCTGCTGAATCCTGTGGATGTTTGATGCAAAGGTAGCGAGAATAATTCTTCCTGGTGCAGTCGAGAATATGTCCTCAAATACACGCTTCACTTCTTTCTCGGAGAATGTGAACCCACCTTTTTCAGCGTTTGTGCTGTCAGAAAGGAGTAGGAGGGTTCCCCTCTCTCCGTATTCTGTGAATTTATGGAGATCCATCAATTGACCATCAACCGGCGTAGGGTCGAGTTTGAAATCACCGGTATGGACAACCAAACCAAGAGGGGTCTGAATTCCAAGTCCTACTCCATCCACTATGCTGTGTGTAACCCTTATGAACTCAATCGAAAACACCCCGAGCTTTATAATTTCTCTTGGTTTCACGGGGATAAGATCAACCTTTTCGAGATGGTGTTCCAGGAGTTTGCTCCTGACAAGACCGAGTGTAAGGGGCGTACCGTAAACAGGGACAGAGATTTCCTTGAGTAAAAAGGGAAGGGCTCCTATATGATCCTCATGACCATGGGTAAGGATTATGCCTTTTACTTTTTCCCTGTTATCGAAAATGTAGGAAAAATTAGGAATTACATAATCAACGCCGAGCATATCCTCTTCTGGAAACATGAGACCCGCATCAACGATAAATATGTCATTGTTGTATTCAAAGACTGTCATGTTGAGGCCGATCTCCTCAACACCACCAAGGGGAATCACAGACAGGGTATTTTCCATTAATAAATTATATCAGATTTTGCTTACAAGAAATGCTTTCAGAACACTATCCCTCTTTTAGCTGAATTACCTCAACCTTAACCCTGACAGTTCCCTTTTCATAAAATCCAAGCCTTTTGGCAGCACCCATACTCAGATCAATAATTCTCTCGCCGGATTTTGGATTCTCCTCGCACGGGAATGGTCCACGGTCATTGACCCTCACAATAATTGAACGGCTGTTCTCCAGGTTTGTGACTTTTACATGAATTGGAAGGGGCAAATATTTATGGGCACCGGTTAATCCATTCGGATTGAATGCCTCCCCATTTGCCGTCATGTAAGCCCCTTTTTGTGCGGTCTCATAACCGTACCAGGATGCAATTCCAGTTTCGCTGTAATTTTCAGCTTCTTCAACAGACATTGGATAATAAGTCTTTCCATTGACTGTATACGGAGAATTCTTTACACGACCCAAACGAATAGCCTCCTTAGGAGATAAACCATCTATTTTTTCAATGTCTTTGTTAATGAGCGGCCAGTCTGAAGGAGCGCGCACCACCTCAAAAGTATATTCACCAATTTTATACAGGAGTTTTGTTGTGCCGGCAGTAAGCTCGTATGCTCCTTTTACTACCCATATAGTACCTTTTACAACGCCCCTGGTTATCTTATAAGGAGCGGTTATTATTGAACAACCTGCCGAAACAAGATACCAGCACACTATAAAGATTAATAGAGAGAGTTTCTTCGCTGAGAAGCAACCCCAAATCATGGAATGGCTC
>DAITNM010000136.1:0-2515 GCA_036834585.1 Thermodesulfovibrionales bacterium
CATAATTTCGTTTTGTTTCTATCATACTATCTCCGCCGAATTTTTCGAGGAAAACATCTGCAATAGTTAAAGCAACCATTGCCTCGCCAATGACGCCTGCTGCGGGTACCGCACATATGTCAGACCGCTCATAGGTTGCTTCTACAGGTTTTTTTGTCATGATGTCAACAGAACGAAGAGGTTTCTTCAAGGTAGGTATTGGTTTCATTGCGATCCTTATAATTATGGGCATTCCATTCGTCATACCACCCTCAATTCCACCAGCATTATTGGTTTTTCGATAAAACCCAGAAACTTGACTTCCGTTGCTCTGAGCTCTTTGCTCTGAGCTCTTTGCTCTATAAAATATCTCATCCATAACCTCTGATCCAAGATGTTTCGCCATATCAAAACCGAGTCCGATCTCAACTCCCTTTATGGCTTGGATGCCCATGAGAGCCTTTGCAAGTCTTCCGTCGAGTTTTTTGTCCCATTGGATATGACTTCCAAGACCTATGGGAACCCCTGTTACAAAGACTTCAAATATACCTCCAAGTGAATTTCTTTCTTGTGTTGCCTTGCTAATCAGTTCAACCATTTTCCCTGAAATTTCTTCATCCGGGCACCTGACCGGTGACTTCTCGGCTTTTTCAAAAAGAGACAACAATAATTTTTCCGAACTTCGAAGTATTTTTTTTGACTGGTTAAATTTAATTTTGCCAATCTGAATGATGTAACTTCCAATCGTTATGTCAAATTCTTTAAGAAAATTTTTCGCAATTGCACCAAGGGCAACTCTCACAGCTGTTTCCCTTGCGCTCGAACGCTCAAGAATATTTCTTAAGTCATGTTGATCATATTTAATAGCTCCTGCCAAGTCTGCATGACCAGGTCGCGGTTTTGTAACTGCCGGTAACGAGTTTTCATCAGCCGAATCAGTAGACATACCTTCAATCCAATTCTTCCAGTCTTTGTTTTCAATGTAAAGGGCAATAGGAGAACCTATTGTTTTGCCCCATCTCACGCCAGTAAGGATTGTAACATGGTCAGACTCTATCTTCATTCGAGCACCACGACCATAGCCTAACTGCCTTCTTTTGAGGTCTCTGTCTATATCTTCTGCAGAAATAGAAAGGCCTGAGGGAACGCCTTCAAGAATTCCGACAAGCGCCTTCCCATGGGATTCACCAGCAGTAAGAAATCGCAGGAGGGACATTTTTTCTTCTGAACTTACCCGTTATTTAAGATATTGGTTTTATCTTTGCGCCTAACTTTTTTCGCAGGAGTTTTAATTAAAGCTCAATGAAATAAGACATCAGATCGTTTTCTCTAAAACCCTTGGTGTAATGAATATCAAAAGCTCGGTTGTCTCTTCATTTGTCTTTTTATTCTTGAATAACCAGCCAAGGACAGGAATATGCATTAAACCCGGTACACCTGAACTGTCTGATCTTTCCCTCTTTTGAAGAACTCCCCCGATAACCAGTGTTTCACCATTTTGTACGAGAACTTTTGTAACTCCTTCTATTTTATCTGTCCTTGGGGCTTGAGTACCTCCACCTAAAGGAACAAACCCCTTAATATCTTCTTTTCTCACAAGAACTGACATAGTAACAGCACCTGCAGGGGTTATATGGGGTGTTACTTCTATCGTAATAGCAACATCTTTATATTCCGCAGATATTTGCCCCGATTGCACGTCTATTTTAGGGAAAGGTACACTTTCACCTTGCAAAATTGTAGCCTTCTCATTATCTGTTGTAACGACTCTAGGATTAGAAATTCTTTTACTATTGCCAGTTGTCTCAAGAGCCGATATTTGTAATTCAAGTCCCTTTGTTCTCGCAGAATTCAGGATTCCGAATGCAATGCCTCCACCTGTGCCTTCAGGTGAAGGAAAATCAAACATAAAGTTATTACCCGTAAAAGGTCCTTCATTTGATGTTGTCCCTATAAAAGGTTTAGTTCCCTCCGGATTACTTATTCCCCATTGGATTCCAAAACTTTTCACATCCGATTCAAACGCTTCAACAATTCTTGCTTCTATCAGAACCTGAGGTGTTGGCTTATCAAGGGTTGCAAGAAGATTTTCGATCTGAGGGAAAACTGATGCTACATCATTAATAGCTACAGAGCTTGTCCTTTTATCAACGCTAACACTACCTCTTGATGAAAGTATCCTTGCATCTTTGATTGACTTCTCGATACTTGCAACATCAGCATAGCTGATTGGGAAAATCCTTGTGTATAAAGGTACTGCCTTTAGCTCAGATTCCTTAGCTCTGGCCGCATCTTCACTTTCCTTTGCAAACGCTGCATGAGGCGCAATCCTTATGATATTATTTTCGACAGTCTTTCCGAGGCTGAAGGTCTTTAATATGATATCAAGTGCTTGATCCCACGGCACATTCAGGAGTTTCATTGTTAACTTCCCTTTGACCTCAGGACTCACAACAATGTTATACCCACTGATATCAGCAAGTAACCTGAAAATGGGAACAATATCGGCATCTTGAAAATCGAGAGATATTTTTTT
>DAITNM010000137.1:0-2514 GCA_036834585.1 Thermodesulfovibrionales bacterium
TGCCAAAGGGAGGTATTACCCCTCTTTGGAAAAGAGGGGCGAGGGGAGATTTTTTGATTAATGTCTATACAATTATGAAAACCTCGATAAGTGTGAAATAGTATATCATTTCCTCCAATCGTTCAACATATTTGAAGACGAAAGATCTTTTGAAATCTTCCCTAAGCCCCTCCTTACCAAGGGGGGAATAAAGGGGAGGTTGAAAATTTCTTTCCATATCAGCAAACATAAAACATGGAATTCTTTAAAGAGAATACTACTGTTTCGCCCCTTGCGTATCGCATGTGTCCAAGGAATCTCAATGAATATGTAGGGCAGAAGCATATCCTTGGAGATGGTAAACTCCTGCGTAGGGCAATAGAAGCAGACAGGATCACATCTTTAATCCTTTATGGTCCTCCTGGCACTGGTAAAACTGCCCTTGCAAGAATAATTGCTGAGAGGACAAAGGCACATTTTGAATGGCTCAATGCAGCCACGATCGGGCTTGACGAACTCAGAAAAGTTATACAACAGGCAAGGGCAAGGAAGAAACAGGGAAACCGTACCATCGTCTTTCTCGATGAGATACACAGGTTTAATAAGCTCCAGCAGGATGCACTGCTTCCTGATGTTGAAGAAGGAAATATTATCCTTATTGCTGCAACAGTAGAGAACCCATTCTTTTATGTAAACTCAACGCTCCTTTCGAGAAGCCAGGTGTTCCAGCTCAAGCCACTCGAAAAGGAGGAACTTTTAGAGATAATGAGAAGGGCAGTAAATGACAAAGAGCGTGGTCTTGGTAATCTTGGAATAACAGCAGATGAGGATGCCTTAAATCATATTGCAGAGATGTCTGATGGGGATGCAAGAAAGGCATTGTCAGCATTAGAAATTGCTTCGCTGACAACGTCACCGGACAGCGATGAAAGGATAAGGATAACTATCAAGATTGCTGAGGAGTCAATTCAGAAAAAGCATATTGTTTATGACAAAAAAGGTGACCAGCACTATGATACAATCTCAGCCTTTATAAAAAGTATGCGTGGTTCAGACCCTGATGCAGCTATCTATTATCTTGCAAAAATGCTTTATGTTGGTGAAGACCCCAGATTTATTGTAAGACGAATTGTTATTTGTGCATCAGAGGATGTAGGGAATGCTGACCCGATGGCGCTGGTGGTTGCCACTTCTGCACTCAGGGCAGTGGAGTTCGTAGGGATGCCGGAGGCGAAGATTCCACTTGCACAGGCAACTATCTATGTTGCAAAGGCACCAAAGAGTAATGCCTGTTACAAAGCCATAGAGGCAGCAATGGAAGACGTTGAGAAAGAACAGACTATGGAGGTCCCTGACCATTTAAAGGACAGTCATTATTTAGGCGCTAAGAAATTAGGACATGGACAAGGTTATAAATATCCTCATGATTATGAAGGTTATGTAGAGCAGGATTACCTGCCAAAGAAAAAGAAATATTATAAGCCTTAGGATATCCTCTATGTGTCATTCCGCATACAGTGCCTTTTTTCTGCCATTATCTTTATACTATTCTTACCCCTAACACATTTTTCATGATCCTTATTGCTGCATCATGATCTTCTTTGGTAAGCCCTGCAACAGAGTCTTCCAATACTGTGACCTTATAATCCCTGAGGACTGCGTCTGATGCGGTAAACATTACACAGATATGTGTTACACATCCAGTAAGCCTAAGGCTATCTATACCGAGTCTTTTAAGAGTCTTATCAAGATCAGTGTTGTAGAATCCTGAGTATGTACTCTTCTGTATCACGAGATCTTCTTTCTGAGGTTTTAGTTCATCAACTACTTCAGCGCCCTTTGTGCCCTTTACAGCATGGGGAGGCCAGCCAAACTTAGAAAATTCCTTATCATCAGGTGCATGAATATCACAGATATAAATAACAGGATTGCCTTCAGCCCTTGCTTTTTCGATTTCTCTTTTTATGTTCGGTACCACCTTTCTTGTCTCGGGTACCTCCAAGGGAGCACATTTGAGGACAAAATCATTAAGCATATCAATGATTAAAAGCGCCTCTTTAGCCATACAATACCTCTTAACGCTCTAAAATTTTTCAGGACTGTATTTCCTCATGCAGGCTCGAATTTCTTCCTCAGGGCATTTTCAACTATCTCAGGAACGAGATTCTTAACAGAGCCTCCAAAGGATGCGACTTCTTTTACCATAGTCGAGGTCAGGAAGCTGTATTCTTCGCTCGGCATGAGAAAGACTGTCTCTATCTCGGTATTAAGTCTCCTGTTCATAAGTGCCATCTGAAGCTCATACTCAAAATCAGAAACAGCCCTAAGCCCGCGTACAATAGCAATACCCTTTTTCTCCTTTACATAATCTACAAGCAGACCATCAAATGCCTCGACTTTGACATACCCAAGATCTTCTACGGATTTCTTTATCATATAAAGTCTTTCCTCAAGGCTGAAGAGGGGACTTTTCTTCTGGCTTGGGGCAACGGCAACTATTATTTCATCAAATATTCTCAGTGCCCTTCTTATGAT
>DAITNM010000138.1:0-2504 GCA_036834585.1 Thermodesulfovibrionales bacterium
ACATCTCTGAAATGTAAGCCAACTGTCGGCTCATCGAGGATATATATAATCCCCCCCTTACTAAAGGGGGGTGCGGGGGGATTTTTTAATTCTGCACATATCTTTAGCCTCTGCGCCTCTCCACCTGAAAGAGTTGTAGCAGGCTGACCGAGTCTGAGATAGCCAAGACCGATATCATTCATAAGTGTGAGTTTACTTTTAATGAGAGGGATATTATGAAACAGTTCTAATGCTTCATCAACAGTCATATTCAAAATTTCATCTATATTCTTCCCTCCGTAAATAACCCGAAGAGTTTCTGGGTTATATCTCTTCCCTCCACACTCTTCACATTTTATGTATAGATCCTCAAAAAAGTACATTTCGAGTCGCTGATATCCTGAACCTTTGCATGCCTCACACCTGCCACCTGGAACATTGAAGGAGAAAAACCCAGGTCCATATCCGAATGCCCTTGCCTCTGCCTGTTCAGAAAAGAGTTTTCTAATCGCATCAAAGGTCTTTAAGTAGGTGACAGGATTTGAACGAGGACTTCTGCCTATCGGTGTCTGGTCTATGAGTTTGACGCTGTTTAAATATTGAGCACCTTTAACCTCTTTATAAGGCAGAGGAAAGTTATGTTCAATCTTAAACTCTCGGGCTAATGCCCTGTAAAGGGTCTCTACAATGAGGCTGCTTTTACCTGAACCCGAAACACCTGTAACTACAGTCAATGTCTGGAGAGGAATCCGAAGGTCAACAGATTTCAGGTTATTCCCGGTTGCACCAGAAAGGAGAAGTTCTCTGCCTGTGCCATTTCTCCTCTTTACCGGAGGCTCTATTTTATCAATACCTTTTATATAACGTGCTGTGATTATATCTGTCTTCAGAAACTCACCTTTCTGTCCGGAAAAGACAATCTTTCCTCCTTTATGACCGCCCCCAGGGCCTAATTCTGTGATCCAGTCGGCAGATTCTATTATTCCTCTGTCATGTTCAACAACCAGAATAGTGTTGCCAAGTCTTGAAATCTCTGACATAATTTTTGCTATTATCTCAGTGTCTTTTGCATGAAGCCCTACTGTTGGCTCATCAAGAACATAGAGTGTGCCTGTAAGAAACGATCCAAGCTGGGTTGAAAGGTTTACCCTCTGATACTCTCCACCTGAAAGTGTTCTACCGTCACGGTTCAGGCTGAGATACCCGAGACCTACCCTCTGGAGAAAACCAAGTTTAACTGAGATCAGCCTTAGAATTTCTTTTGACGTGTCTCTATGAAATGGTGAAATATCCAGATTCTCAAAAAACCTGACTGCATCTGATACTGGCTTCATGCAGAGTTCTGCTATATCAAGGCCGGAAAGTTTATATGCAAGGGACTCTCTCCTTAATCTCTTTCCATTACATTGTGAACAGGTGATAGGTCTCCTATACCTGCTCAGAAAGACCCTTATATGGAGCTTGTACCTTTTTCCTTCCAGTTCCTTAAAGAAGTCATCAATCCCATAGAAAGAACCACCTCCTTTAAAGAGCAAGGACTTTTCTTTACGGGAAAGCTCAGAATATGGTTTATGGATGTCAATGCCATCTTTGGGAGCATTTTTGATAAGCTGTTTTTCCCACCACCGGTATGCAGGCTTGTTCCAAGGGTCGACTGCACCTTTTGACAGGGAAAGGTTCTTATCACGTATGATGATGTCCTCATCGTATCGGAGAATATTGCCAAATCCTTTGCAGACTGGACATGCACCTACAGGGTGGTTGAAGGAGAAAAGGAGGGGATATGGTTTTGTTAACTGAAAGTTACATTCATCACAGGTATTTTCAGAGGAGAAAGAAATAGTAATTTCTGGATAGATGACAATTTTTATTCTCCCCTCTCCCTCTCTCCAGGCTAATTCAATCGAGTCTGAGAGCCTGGGTTCATTTTTTATGATAAGTCTGTCGACAACTATATCCAGTGAAGAGTGAGGAGAGACAAGTGACGAGTTTAACTCGGTAACTTCGCCATTAATCCAAACTCTATAAAATCCCCTTTTTTTAAGTTCTTCGATTGACTCCTTTGTTTCGAAAATAATGATTGCCTTTTCACCATGGTAATTTTCTAAAAGCTCTGAGACCACCTTTGAAGTATCCCATATTTTTATCTCTTTGCCGCAGTTCGGACAGAAGGCAGTGGAGATCTTTGAATAGAGGAGCCTGAAAAGGTCATAAAGCTCTGTCAATGTTCCAACAGTGGAACGCGAACCCCTTATCGGGTTTTTCTGTTCAAGGGCTATTGCCGGCCTTATATTATGAATTGCATCAACATCAGGCCTGTCGAGTTTTTCAAGGAAAAGCCTTGCATAGGTCGAAAGAGATTCCATAAATCTCCACTGTCCCTCTGCAAAGATCGTGTCAAAAGCAAGTGAGGATTTCCCTGAGCCTGATACACCTGTTATTGCAATAACCTTGTTATGAGGCAGGCTGAGATGAATGTTTTTGAGGTTATTCTGCCTGGCACCTTCGATAAGAAGTTTCTTTTC
>DAITNM010000139.1:0-2489 GCA_036834585.1 Thermodesulfovibrionales bacterium
TTGCAAACTCATATAATCCAAGAATTTGTCGTGCTTTTGTTATTTCTTCATATTTCCCCATATATAATCTCCATAATATGTAATTTTAATATTACCTTGAGAGTACCGAGTTCTAATCATTTTAGCTTGCCCTGATTGGCGATGTCCATTTTCAATTTAGAGTATACAATCGACAGTTCTATCCACCTTTCAACAAGCTTTTTACATTTCTTATAGGATTTGATTTGCTGTTTCAAGACATCTACATGATAGGGTCTTACATATTCCGTTTTGCTTTTGTTTTTTTGAGTATAGCTAAGCTGGTAAAATCCGCCTTTCTTATCTTTTGGGTTTTTATATTGCTTTGTGAGAGAACCTGTACGCATTTCCCCGATTTCCATAAGCTGCTGTTTGATGTAAGCAATCTGTTTTTCAATATGTAACAGTTTCTTGTTTGTCATAGGGACATATCCTTCAGATAATTGTATCAAAAGACCTCCTTTTTTTGTCTTGAATAGTATAGCATTATAATGCTATACTATTCAAGGTTTTCTATTTTATGTGCATGGGAGGTATATATGGAACTATGGCTTCACTGGTTTTCTGCAGTATGGCACCTGAGGTCGGCTTGTTCGAGGTTCAGAACGTTTCTGTGGTTATCAATCTGTCTTGCTGGCATGTGCATCAGACCTGATCTTTTCGGCGTTACCAGCATTGTCAGAGCTTTTGGACTCAAAGAGCATTGCTATGACAGAATCCTGGATTTCTTTCACAGTAGGTCCCTGAATATACACAGACTTTCCCGTTCATGGATTACAACCGTATTGCATGTTTTTCCAGGCGTTCTCAAGGTCAATGGAAGGCTTTTGATTGTCGGTGACGGAATCAAGGTTGCCAAGACCGGCAAGAAGATGCCGGGTGTAAAACTGCTGCATCAGGAATCTGAATCCAATACCAAGCCTCAGTATATTATGGGACATTCCTGCCAGGCCGTTGCCGTATTGGTCGGTGCCCTTCAGAGCGTCTTTGCCGTTCCCCTTGCAAGCCGCATCCATGAGGGTATCGTCTTTTGCAACAGGGACAAGTCAACGCTCCTGGATAAGATGATCTTGTTGGTTGATTCCCTGGGCCTTCCGGAGTTTTACTTTATTGCCGATGCCTATTATTCCTCCAGAAGGATTATGGCCTCTCTCCTTGCCCAGGGTAACCACCTTGCCTCTCAGGTGAGAATGAATGCTGTTGCCTATCTGCCGGCTGATACTCCATCAGGCAAACGGAAAAAGGGTCGGCCAAGATGCTACGGAAAAAAGATTTTGCTCAAAACTCTGTTTGACAACCCCGAAATAATGCATGAGGCAAAAAGACCTGTGTATGGAGAAAAAGACGTTTTGCTGCGATATCGCTCTATGGACCTCCTGCTCAAAAGAATCGGCATCCTGGTGCGCTTTGTGGCTGTGATCCATCCGACACGGGGTCGCTGCATCTTACTGTGCACAGACCTTTCTTTGTCTCCCATTGAGATTATTGCCTTATACGGCCTGCGCTTTAAGATTGAGGTCTCTTTCAAACAGGCGATTCGAACGATCGGTTCGTATGCGTATCACTTCTGGATGAAGAACATGACTCCTATTCGCAGATCGTCAGGCAATCAATATCTGCATAGAAAGTCTGAACAATATCGCAAGGCTATAAGAAGAAAACTTGATGCTTACCACAGGTTTATCCAGATCGGCCTTATCGCTCAAGGTCTTCTTCAATATCTTTCGGTAAGTTTCCACGATCTTGTCTGGGCTAAATTCGGTTCCTGGCTCCGTACTATCCGGCCAGGTATTCCTCCTTCAGAGTATGTTACTTCCCTTGCCCTCAAAAACTCCTTCCCTGATTTTCTGTCAGGTACACCTTCTACAGCTACTTTCACAAAATTCCTACTCGATAGAATTGATTTCAACAAGGCTAAGGCTCTACGATTGGCTGCTTAAATTGATTTCTATGTGAGATTACGGTACTCTCAAGGTCATAAGTCTTTAGCTTAAAATGCAAAGGGTACAATAACATTATATCCGAAGCAAATTCTCGAAGAATTCCGCGATTAAAATTTGATTTTTTATCATTTCAGAATAAAAGGGGGAACCATGAAAAAGCGTTTCATGTTTACAATACAGGATTGATGAATAATAAAAGAAATGAAAAACAAAAAACCTTGACAGAGATGTCTGCTTTTGTTACCTTCTCTGCAGGGGGGGATTGCCGCTCATTGTTACCGCCTGAAATCTGAGAAATAAGGAGATGACAGCACTCAGATAATTTTCCTTCAAAAATTTTTCTTAAGAAATCTGGGAAGGAGGGGAATATGAGAAGATTTAGCTCTTTTTTGTTAGTCTTTTTTATTTTTATCGCTGCATTATTTCTGATATCAAACTTCCAGGGCATTGCAGCAGAGAAAACAGGCTATGCAGGATCTGAAAAATGCAAAGGTTGCCATAAGCTCTACTTTGACTACGTAAGGACAG
>DAITNM010000140.1:0-1127 GCA_036834585.1 Thermodesulfovibrionales bacterium
CATTAAAACAGCAGACTTTATTCAGTGATATTGACACTGAGGGCCTTGAGAGACTCTCAAAGATCGTGAAAAAGGTAAGCCTTAAAAAAGGGGAATCTCTTTTCAAAGAAAAAGAGGATACCCGGGGGGTTTATCTTCTTCACTCAGGCAAGGTTGAAATATCAAGGGTTACTGCTGATGGCTGGAGACAGACTCTTACCGTTGTAACGCCGGGAGATTTTTTTGGTGAGCTGTCTATCCTCGAAAAACGTCACCATGTTGCAGGCGCTGTTGCTGTTGAAGACTCAGAACTCTTCCTTATTCCACGGGAAGAGTTTGAAAGACTCCTGGTAGAAGATTTAAAACTTGCATGTTACATCCTCCAAAAGATTGCTCTTGAGATGAGCAAAAAGCTCAGACGCACCACTGATAAATTCCTGAGTGCTTTGATAAGCTACTAAGACCGTAAAACATATAGAGTAAGAAGTAGGGGATTTCTTATATAGGTACATTAGACGCATTGTGCCTTACAGTGCCTTACAAAAAAAACAGAAAGGGGGAGTTTTAGAGATGCCACTCGATCCAACCAAAAATGCAGACTGGCAGATTGCAGAGGAAGCAGAACAACGTATGAAGACATCTCAGCAACTAACTGAGAAACTGGGGATACTAAAAGAGGAGTTGTTACCCCATGGGCATTATGTTGCAAAGGTTCGTTTTATGCGTGTCCTGGAGAGGTTGAAAGACAAGCCTGACGGGAAGTTCATCGAAGTAACAGCTATAACACCAACCCCCCTTGGAGAGGGAAAGTCCACTACCACCATGGGCCTTCTTCAGGGTATAGGAAAGCGCGATAAAAATGTTACGGCATGCATCCGCCAGCCATCCGGTGGACCAACCATGAATATCAAGGGATCGGCCGCAGGAGGAGGACTCTCGCAATGTATTCCGTTAACAGAATTCTCACTTGGCCTTACCGGTGATATTAATGCCGTTATGAACGCACATAACCTTGCTATGGTCGCAACGACAGCGAGGATGCAGCACGAGTTTAACTATACTGATGAGCAGCTTGCAAAGAGGAATCTAAAGCGTCTCAACATGGATCCGAAGAATGTTGAGATGGGATGGGTGATGGATTTTTGTGC
>DAITNM010000140.1:1227-2459 GCA_036834585.1 Thermodesulfovibrionales bacterium
TTTGCAAACATTGCTGTTGGACAGTCCTCGGTTGTTGCTGATAAGATGTGCCTTAAATTATCTGACTATCATATTACAGAATCAGGTTTTGGCGCTGATATTGGTTTTGAGAAGTTCTGGAATGTAAAATGTCGTTATTCGGGAAACATCCCGAATGTATCGGTGATTACCGCTACGATAAGGGCATTGAAACATCATGGTGTGAATGCAGGCGCACTCCCGGTTGTGCCTGGAAAACCGATTCCAAAAGAATATTTCGAAGAGAATCTGAAATGGCTTGAGGATGGAATGAAAAATGTTATCCATCACATCAATACCGTTAAAAAGGCAGGGATAAACCCTGTTGTCTGCATAAACCGGTTCCATGCTGATACTGATGAAGAGGTTAAACTGACCAAGAAGATGTGCGAGGCAGCGGGCGCGCGTGTTGCGGTTTCTCAGCATTGGAGATATGGAGGTGAAGGCGCCCTTGAACTTGCTGATGCAGTCCTCGATGCATGCAATGATAAGGTCAATTTCAAATTTCTTTATGACCTTGATACGCCAATCCGGAAGAGGGTAGAACTGATAGCAAAAGAGGTATATGGTGCAGACGGTGTGAGCTATTCTCCAGAAGCAACTGCAAAAGCAGAAAGGTTTGAAAAGGATCCCAGGTTCAAAGATTATACCACCATGATGGTCAAGACCCATCTTTCTCTTTCTCATGATCCTACCATTAAGGGTGTACCTAAAGGCTGGATACTCCATATTCGTGATTTTCTCACGTATGGCGGTGCGCGGTTTATCTGCCCTGTGGCAGGGAACATCAGTCTCATGCCGGGAACATCATCTGATCCTGCTTATCGCCGCGTCGATGTGGATTTAAAGACTGGTAAGGTAACAGGACTATTTTAAAAGATTGTTTTTTTCATTAAGCCTTCCCTATATCCCCTCCTTGGCAAGGAGGGGAAAAGGGGAAGTCTTTAATGAACCTCTTTGTTGTAATTTATTCCTCTAAGGTCTATAATTTTTTATGAAAGCCTGCGAAGTTCGCAGTCTAATGAGCTACACTAATCTAATGTCCTATCCCAGTTGTGACCTTGTCATTCCGGCTTGTCCGGAATCTTTCTTTCGGAAGGACTCCCGACAAGCGGGAGTGTCAGAGAAAAAGATTGGCTGTGGAGGACGGTTATGTGTAAGAATCAATGATCGATATGCTTAAACGAACTTTACTTTTCATTTTTCTAATTCTT
>DAITNM010000141.1:0-2446 GCA_036834585.1 Thermodesulfovibrionales bacterium
CCTGCTTTTCTTGAATCCAACAGTGTTCACATTGGCAAGATTATTAGCGATCACATCGATATTGAGTTTCTGCGCCTCCATTCCTGTTGCTGCTATAAATAAAGATCTCAGCATGTCATTCCTCCTCCTGAAAGACACGTTTTGCATTCAAAACAGTGTCACTACTTATATTTGTGTATCGGTTAACCCTTTTATATCTTTGCGATTTCATTTGTGGCTTTTGCCTGTGCATCGTCAAAGATTTGGATAGCTTTCTGAAATGATTCAAACTCTCTGAACATTTCAATCATACGGACCATTTCTTTTACAATCTCAACATTTGATTTTTCTAATTGCCCCTGCTTGACAACTCCCTTTGTTTGAGAGGGGTTGCCTTTGAAAAGAAAGATATTCCCTCCTGCCTTTGACAGATTTTCCGGCTGCTGAAACTCTACAATCCTGAGGGAGTCCACCTTTTCTCCATTCACGAACACATCGCCTGATTCATTGATCTGTAATGTCCCGTCAGGTAATCGTATCGGCCCCTTTTCTCCCAGGACCTTTATGTTGTCCTGGGTGGTTAAATATCCTTCACCGTCTTTTTTCAGATCACCTCTTTTTGTATAACGGTTCCCTTCCAGGGAAATGAATCCTTTTCCCTCAATCGCTATATCGAGAAGATTACCGGTCTTGATCATATTACCGGCAGAAAAATCAGTCCTGAATGTTGAGATATAGCTCATAGCCCTTCCGTCAGGATCATAACTGAAGACATCCTGGGGAATAAGGTAGTCCTTAAATGTAATCTGATCTTTCTTGTATCCGATAGTATCTGCATTTGCAAGGTTCTGCGAAATAGTTTCCATTTGGGCGTGCTTTAGTACAGCGCCGGATAATGCAATATAGATACCCTTATACATGCCTTAAGCGTAAGCAAAGTTAGTGCCAAAAAAATCCAAGCCACTCAATCGGTTAAATACATATGAAGTAAGCAGGTTATGGTCGGTACAAAGGATTTTAAGTAGGAAAAATTTTCCTTTTTTGGTAAGAGTTGCCTAATGGAAGCTGGGCCTTGTTATGTTATGACGATTCCCTGACTACTTTGTCAGCAAGCCATCCTTCTTTTCCCTCTGAGGTCACGATCTTATACCATTTCTTACCAGCATTGTCGGTAAATTCATCTTTTATCTCAAAGATAACGCCTTGTGAAACCCAGCTAACAGGCTGTGAATCAAGTGAAGGATTTGCCCTGATGGTAGCAGTTTTCGTAACGATAGCAATTGTTTTTTTCAGTTTTTTCTGCTCGATTTCTTTAGCGGCAGGTGTTTCGATCTGGCGTGGCCCTCGTTGCGCCGGGGGTGAGACCTGCTTGCCAGTCTGTGTGTTTGACCGGGCATTATATTTTTGCCGAATCAGGTCAATAGCTGTTGATTTCTCTACATCCGAATTTTCCTGTTGCCGGGCGTTGTTAGGTTGTTCAACATTCTGAGGCGTTAACGGGGCATTGTTCCTTTGAAGGAATACGAAATACATAACAATCAAACCAATAAGTAAGGATATGGTCGTCCAAAGAAATTTTCGAGAAGGTATCTTGGGAAGATTTTTATTTGCCTGTGGTTTCGTGGAAAATGTTTTTTTGTCTTGCTGTGCCGTAAGGGATTCGTCAGGGATATTCCCGTGATCCTTGTCGAGGTTCAGAATAAGTTCTACCTCGCCTATGGGCATGCCAAGAGTGGCTGCAATCTCTTGACTGCTGATCCCTTTTTTCTTAAGAGAGATGACCGCAGGTCTTTGATCGGTGCCGGCTGTTAGTGTCTCAAGGGCAGTACCCTCTTGTCCGAGCTTTTTTAAGGAAACGATCTTCTCATCTACTGAAGCCTCAAGGGCCTTCAAGACTTCAATCTTTTTTTCAATCCTTTCAAATAGTTTATCGGAGATTTCCTTTATTTCTGCAAGTTCCAGAAGGAGAAGACTTTTCTCTTTGCTTGTTTTCCCTTTTGGTTTAGATTTGACAGCCTTCTTGGGTTCTTTTTCTTTTAATTCGGGGAGTTGCTCATCCATGTTATACTTTAATATCTATTTTCCCTGATTCTTTTTTCTGTTCTCTTTTTTTCTGTTGTTTTGGTTTTTTCCGAGAAGGCAACTCTTCATTAATTCCCTTCTTTATCGCAGGCGTTTCATAAATCCTATCTAAAGGGCGTACAGGCATTTAGTACTCAAGATATAGTTTTATGATTGGGAGTTTGCATGAGAAGAATCCTAACCTCTCATTGAAACAAAGTTATTATACAATAATCCCTTCAAGAAGAGAACCTTCTTTTTGATGTCAAACAAAAGATAGTTAATGAGAGATTATGGCAGCTTCAGTATAGTTCCCTCAACTGGTTTGCTCAGATAGTCAATGCATTGACGATATGGGTCTTTTATGCAGAAAAAATGACAGCCTTACAGAGACTTGAAGAACTCA
>DAITNM010000142.1:0-2434 GCA_036834585.1 Thermodesulfovibrionales bacterium
TTAATAGATGCTTTCTGCCATATAACAAATCTCCGGCAGTAAATATGAAACCAGATCTCTAAATGTAATCATACCTATAATCTTGTCGCCTTCTACGACAGGTAAATGTCTGATCTTCTTTTTACTCGCTACTGATATTGCTGAACTTATTGCAACAGATGGATCAAAGGTTGTAATATCCTTTCTCATAATATTTTCAATCTTCTCATCAAAGGATATGTTATTAAAAGCGCACCGTACAATATCTCTCTCCGTAAATATGCTTGCCAGCTTTTTATTTTCATCGACTACAAAGATCCCGCTGATATTCTTTTCGCTCATGGTTTGTACGGCATCCCTTACGGTCTTGTTTTTCTGTATGGTTACGATCATTGGATGTTTTGAGTGTAAAATATCTCTCAATTTCATTTTCGTTCTCCCTTCAATGATTTCTATGCCCTCAGGTGGAATTTTTAATTCCTCCTCAAGTCTTATATGCCTTTCCTTCAGTATCTTTACTGCATTCACAGGACAAACAGTGTAGCAGGACTTGCACTTTGTGCAGTAGTCTTTGTCAATAAAGAAACCCCTTCTTGTCTCTTTTACTGCATCGAAGGCGCATGCCTGCTTACAGAGGCCACAGAGGATACATTCCCCCTGTTCTATCTTGAATATGCCGAGCCTGCAGACTTTTGCACTGCAGTATTTATCACGTATGTGCTCTTCATATTCATCCCGGAAATATTTGATCGTCGTGAGAACAGGATTGGGTGCGCTCTGACCAAGGCCGCAGAGAGAACCTCTCATGACAAACGTTCCAAGCCTTTCAAGTTTTTCTATGTCTCCTTCTTGACCGTTACCTGAGGTAATTTTCTCGAGTATCTGAAGCATCTGGTAGGTGCCGATGCGGCAGGGAGGACATTTCCCGCAGGATTCAGACTGGCAGAAGAGGAGAAAATATTTGGCGACATCCACCATGCAGTTATCCTCATCCATTACTACCATCCCTCCTGAGCCCATGATGGAACCCACTTTTGAGAGGGAATCAAAATCAACAGGCAGATCAAGATATTGTTTAGGGATACAGCCTCCTGACGGCCCGCCGGTCTGTACTGCCTTGAACTTTTTGTTCTGTAAGATCCCTCCACCGATATCAAAGACAATCTCACGCAAGGTTATCCCCATGGGAACTTCAACAAGACCGGTATTTTTGACCTTGCCTGCGAGAGAGAAGACTTTTGTACCTGGTGAACCCTCCGTACCAATGCTGAGGAACCAGTCTGCTCCATTCTCAATGATTGGTGGAACACATGCATATGTTTCTATATTATTCAGGTTGGAAGGATATCCCCACAATCCTCCAGATTTTTCAGAAAGCCTCGGGGGTCTTGGTCTTGGGAACCCTCTTCTCCCTTCCAAAGAAGCGATTAAAGCTGTGGATTCACCACAGACAAAGGCACCTGCGCCTTCCCTGATATCAACAGTAAAATGAAATCCTGTACCGAGGATGTTTTTGCCCAGGAACCCCAACGCTTCAGCCTGCCGGATAGCATGCCTGAGGGTCTTAATAGCAAGAGGATATTCATGACGGACATAGATGAATCCATAGGTAGCCTCGATTGCATAAGCGCAAATGAGCATCCCCTCAAGGAGGCTGTGCGGATCGCCCTCCATGATTGCCCTGTCCATGAATGCACCTGGATCACCTTCATCTCCATTGGCTATAACCATCTTGATCATACCGGAACCAGAACGTTTTGTATGACCCCATTTTATGCCTGCTGGAAATCCTGCACCACCACGACCTCTCAGAATAGCCTTCTTAACCTCTTCGAGCACATCGTCAGAACTCATTGAAGAAAACATCTTCTCTGCAGCCCTGTAGCCGCCAGCAGCAATATAATGATGAATATTAAAAGGATCAATATTGCCTGTATTTCTGAGTGCAATCTTTACCTGTTTCTTATAAAAAGGTACCTCTTCCATCATTTTATATGGTGGTTTGTGGAAAGAATCTCTGAAAAGAAGATCCCTCACAGGAAGTCCTGTTGAGTACGTCGTGGATATGATCTCTCTTGCTTTCTCGGGAGTAACCCTCTGATAGAAATAACCATAGGGCTCGACTTTCACGAGGGGGCCCCTCTGGCAAATGCCCTGGCATCCTGTCTTTACTACCTCGAGCTGTATACCGCCTTTTGAGGCTTCATCCTCCAGTCCCCTGGCAACCTCATGTGCACCCAGGGTGCTGCAGGGAAGGCCACAACAGACTTTAACTCTCTTTTTATCAGGAGCCAGTACGCCTTCGCTGGAGAGAAAGTCTCGCAGGTCAATAAGATCATGAACACTATGAAGCCTTTTCATATATCGTAAATCTAGTGTACTGTCTGTAACACTTCTTTACACTGTCATTGCGAGGGACAAAGTCCCGAAGCAATCTCACTACGAGATTCCTCGC
>DAITNM010000143.1:0-2402 GCA_036834585.1 Thermodesulfovibrionales bacterium
ATGCTAATTCCCATATGTACCCTTCAAAAGTTTAATATGTTCTGAAGGCGTTTTTACAAGGGGCACTTCTCGTCGTTGCATTTTTTTGAAACGCGTTTGTTAGTAGGGTGCACTACGCTCTCGACAAAAGTTTCTCACAGTGTTTCTTTGATGAAGAACTTCACACAGCATAGTTCTGATGGAAAGTATGACTGCCGACTGCTTCCGGGATAGCGGGAACGAATTGGAAGAAGCGCAGATTTGCTCAGAATCGGTGTGCTATAAAAGCACGGTTTGCATAGGTTTTAAAACATTTCAATATAGTAATTCTCTGCCGCTGAAATGTAACCTTTCTTTCATAATTCTGTAATATCTGTTCTGTAAGATCTTATCAAATGGAGGTGATAAATATAATATTAGAAGGTCTGGATAGATTAACACTTGACTATGAGGTTTCATGTCCGTATGTGAGCGAAAATGTCTGCACGGCTTCAATTTCTTCGATGTTAATTGACGAACACATAAGTAAAGATTGTTGCAGCACAGAAAACTATGACAATTGCCCGATATTTCTGTCTAAGATGTTAAGGAGAGATAAAAAAGGTGTGTAGTTTACAAAAAAGAGGTCAATTATGCACTCTGATAGGACTTACTTGATGTGTCCTTATCTGGGGAAGTCCAGCAGGGGTAATATGCAAAGCAGCGAATGATCTTATTAGGAATATCAAAAATGTAGATGTGGAGGTATGTATGCGCAGGCGCTTCGAATTATGTTACATCTATGCTTTGAAACTGAAAGATATAGACACCTTTCCGGCATCGCTAAGTCCCGGAGAGAGATAGATATTTTGGAGTACTTAAAAAGGATGTCATCGAATGCTGAATTAAAACAGATCATCAAATGATAGGGTATGAAATGCCCGCACCTCATAAGATGGGTGACTTTTGCATGTAAGGCATGTGATAAGCTCTATTTCCCAAGCCACTTTCAGCTACATGAGTACTGTAAGACAAAAAAGCATAAAAAATGTCCATTTTATCTAACGAAGACAAGCATAGAGCAGGAGATAGACAGTCTTGTTTCATCTCCATATTTTTGAATATTTAACATTCCCTTCATATCAATGTAACAATTCCCCGTTATCCTAACGTAGGATGCTTTTCATTATATTTCTAAGTCTTATTGCGTCAGTCGCAATAGTATTTTTTCTCATTAAGGGAAAACCAAATCTCTTTATATTTCGTCTTATAGAGAGAATATTTAGAGAGGGGTAAGATGTCATTCTGAATTAGTTGCAGAATCTCTAAGAAAGGACCCTGAAACAGGTTCAGGGGGACATACTAAGGAGTTCATAAGTAATGTCTCATGATTGTCATTCCCGCTTGTCGGTCCGCCTCAGACGGATTTCTTCAGAAGGATTCTGGACCCTCCTCGGCGAAGCGAAGACAAGAGCCAGGATGACATAATGGCTCCTTGAATGTGGTTTTAGTAATGAACTTATTAGTAAGTAGCTGGCAGGGGAGGTGAGATATGTAACAGAGATTTAACACAGTTGTAACACAATTGTAACAATTAAGTCGTATTGTGAAAATCTATTAAGGAGGAAAGAAATGAAAAAGTTTTTGACATTGTTCTTTTCTGGTTTTTTTATCTGCTCACTTATGGGTTTCGCTTGTGCTGCTGATTTGAGGATTGATGGGTCAACTACTGTTCTTCCAATCGCGCAGAAAGCAGCAGAGGTCTTCATGAAAAAGAATCCGGATGTAAAGGTATACGTGTCGGGAAGCGGTTCAGGAACTGGTATTAAGGCGCTCATTGACGGGATAACCAATATCGCTACAAGTTCACGGGAAGCAAAGGATAAGGAGATAACGGACGGGAAAGCAAAAGGCGTTACCCTTATCGCCCATAAAGTTGCCCTCGATGGGATAGTCCCTGTCGTACATCCCTCAATGAAGATAGAGAATATTACCCTGGAACAACTAAGGGATATTTACAATAGAAAGATCAAAACATGGAAAGAACTCGGTGGACCGGACAGGCCGATATCTGTTGTCTCGAGAGACACAAGCTCAGGTACATATGAAGTTTGGGAAGAAAAGGTTCTAAAAGGTGATAAAGTAAGACCTGATGCACTCCTTGTTGCTTCAAGCGGTCAGGCTGTACAGACCGTTGCACAGAATAGATATGCTATCGGATACATCGGAATCGGATATATTGATAAGTCAATTAAAGCTGTAAAGGTAAATGGAAAGGCAGCTACTGGTCAGAGTGTGCGTGATGGTTCATGGCCTATTGCGAGACCCCTTTTCATGTATACGAATGGGAAGCCTGCTGGGACAATAGCCAAGTTTATAGACTTCATGCTTTCGCAAGAAGGTCAGAAGATTGTGAATGAAGTGAAGTATGTAAGTATAAAATA
>DAITNM010000144.1:0-2365 GCA_036834585.1 Thermodesulfovibrionales bacterium
CCTTGTCAGCCTGAGGATAACAGGCAGGTCAAAGTTTTCACTTATTTCAAATGCTCTTTTTGTGAAGATATATGCCTCTTCTGAATCAGACGGTTCGAGAACCGGTATGTTTGCCATTCTTCCAAAGAGTCTTGAATCCTGTTCATTCTGGGAACTCCGCATCCCCGGATCATCTGAAACAGCGATTACGAGTCCTCCGTTCACTCCGGTATAGGCAAGGCTCATCAGGGGGTCTGAGGCTACGTTTAACCCTACATGTTTCATGGCAACAAGTGCTCTCCTTCCGGAGAGAGATATACCCGATGCAAATTCAAGGGCTGTTTTTTCATTGACCGACCACTCAGTATAGACTTCAGAGTAACAAGCGATCGATTCTATGATCTCTGTTGCAGGGGTTCCAGGATAGCCTGTGGCTGCAAAAACACCAGCTTTATATGCCCCTAAAGCAACAGCCTCATTTCCTGTAAGAAGTGTCTTCATGAATCAGATATTGTATCATAAAAAATTATTATTACTTGTAAGCCCTTTTATATGAGTATGTACAAATACTTTTATAAATTTAAAGTCTTTTCAGTGTGAACCCGGCAATTTTTGGAATGTGAAAATCATTGCTTCCTCTTCTATTTTCATAAATGGTTCTTCACGTCCACTCTTTTTCTTAAAAATCTCAATGCTTTCTTTCAGAAATCCTTCTTCATATTGATAACTCTGGGTAATTCTATAAGTATTAAAAGAAGCAAAGGTACTAATACATTTAGGCATTAATTCAACAATCAAATTATTGAATTCAGAATCCGAATAACCTGTACCCTTTCCTAATAAGGTATCCGCTGTGAAAGAGATTCTTTCATTCGAAATAGGGGAGGGTGTTGAAAAGATTCTCATAAACAAAAATTTCGAGATGCTTCCTCTGCCTGGAAGATAATGATTTTTTCATTGGAGGAACGTATAATATTTTAAAGCCGAAGTGGCGGAATTGGCAGACGCGCTAGGTTCAGGGTCTAGTGGTCGAAAGGCCGTGCGGGTTCAACTCCCGCCTTCGGCACCATAAACAACCGTCTGTAGATGACGGATACATTATCTTGACAATCCTTCTCCCCCAACTTATGATTATTCTATGAAAGACAAGGAAATACAAGAATTTTGCAAGGAAAATAAGATCGAACTCCTTATTCTCTTTGGGTCCCATGCCTCAGAAGAAACGCATCCAAAAAGCGATATTGATGTGGCTGTTAAATTTAAGCGAGGCACGGAGATTTCAAAGCTCGAATTGATTTATAAACTTGATGATTTGTTCAATGGGAAAAGCATAGACCTTGTTGTCCTTACAACAGATACCGATCCACTGCTTCTCTATGAGATATTTTTCAATGGAAGACCTTTTTATGAAAAAGACCCGGATATTTTTGAGAAAGAAAAATTAAGAGCGTGGAAACTTTATCTTGATACAGAAAAGTTAAGGGTAATCCAAAAACAATATTTGAAGAAATTTGCGGAAAAGGCTTCCGATGTCGCCTGAAGTTCTTAATAAAAAACTTTCGTTAATGACCACGTATCTCAATGACTTGATGCCTTACAAGGACATCTCATTCGAGAATTTCATGGAGAAACATTATGAGATAGAGCGCTTGCTTGAACTCCTTGTAATGACAGCAAGTGATATAGTTTTTCATCTCATCTCAGCAAAGGGTGAACCAGCACCTACCTCGTATAAAGCAGCTTTTTTAAGGGCAGGAGAGATGGGAATAATCAGTGAAGATTTAAGCAGGAGCCTTGCTTTGAGTGCCGGACTGAGAAATATACTTGTTCATGAATATGAGGAGATAGATTACAGTCTTGTGCATAAAAGTATTCCCGTTGCTATAAGAGATTTTACCGTCTTTATTAGAGAACTTTCATAGTGTCGGACTGAAAATGAGATTCTTCGCTACGCTCAGAATGACAGGAAGCGGAGGAATGACAAACGCACAGTCTGTCATGCTGAACGAAGTGAAGCATCTCCTTTACTCATATGGAGGGACTAATGACAAAGCTTACGCATCTTGATAAAGAGGGCAGGGCGAAGATGGTTGATGTTACGGGAAAACTATCAACTGTGAGGGAAGCTATTGCGAGGGGGTCTGTGGATATGAAACCTGAAACCCTGAAGCTGATACAGGATAAAAAAATCCCAAAGGGTGATGTGTTGAGTGTTGCGCGGGTGGCGGGGATTATGGCTGCAAAGAAAACGAGTGAAATTATACCAATGTGTCACCCGTTAAATATCACGTCAGTCAATATAGATATTACCCTTGATAACAAGAAGAATAGAATAGACATAGAAGCCCGCGTTAAGGTTACAGGTCAGACAGGGGTTGAAATGGAG
>DAITNM010000145.1:0-2363 GCA_036834585.1 Thermodesulfovibrionales bacterium
GACAAACCACCCCCCTCTCCTCCTGTTGATGGATAGGAAGCATCTCTTTTTTCGTGATGAAGTAAACATTAATTTTTAAACATTAACAAAGGTGGGATATAGTATTTTCGCTCATTCTCGCCCCGATAAGATCGGGACTCCGAGGCTTTTGCCTCTTTATATTAGAGTATTCTCATTGGACTATCGGCAAAAGAATCCGCTCAAATACTATATCCCACCATCACGGAATTGATGCAACTGGGTAAAGACCTTTCAGATTTTCCGATTCAGTATATAAAAGGAGTGGGACCCCAGAGGGTCAAACTATTAAGCCGCCTCGGTATCAATACTGTCAAAGATGCACTCTATTACCTCCCCTACAGATATGAAGACAGGAGCAACCTCAAAAAGATAAGCGACCTGATATATAACAATATAGAAGCCATAGCAGGAAAAGTTATTTCTGCTGAAGTAATACGGCTTCCCGGAAAAAATCTCAAAATTTTTGAACTCACTGTTAATGACGGCAGTGGTCTCTTAAAAGGTAAATGGTTTAACCAGCCTTTTATGAAAAAGAATTTCAAGGTCGGCCAGGAAGTAATACTATGTGGAACTGTAAAGAGAAATCCTTACTGGGGAATTGGATTCGAGATGGATAATCCTGAGTATGAGATTCTGAATAATACAGTTGAAACTCCTAATATGAATCGGTTCCAACAGTCAAGTGATGATTCCCTCATTCATACAAACAGGGTCGTTCCAGTATATAAAGTAACCAGTGGCCTCAGTGTAAGACAGATCAGGTCAATAATGTTCAATCTTATTCATTCTCATCTTGAGGATGTAACTGACCCCATACCTGAAGAAATCCTGAAGAGGAACGGCCTTCCTACCCTCTCCGAAAGTCTCTCGTGCGTTCACTTTCCTGATAAAGAAGCAGATATACGAGCTCTCAATAGTGGGGTGAGCGACTTTCACAGAAGGCTCTCCTTTGATGAACTCTTTATGCTTGAGCTCGGACTTGCCCTGATAAAGAAAGGTAAGGTAATCGAAAAAGGGATAGCATTTAAAACCGGGGGCAGGCTTCTGAAAAAACTCATTGAGATACTACCGTTCAGGCTGACGAAGTCTCAGGAACAGGTATTTAATGAAATACTTGAAGATATGAAAAGACCCCATCCCATGAACAGGCTCATACAGGGTGATGTGGGATGTGGAAAGACTGTTGTTGCTCTGATGGCTATGGCTGTGGCAGCAGAATGCGGATATCAGTCAGCCCTTATGGTGCCGACAGAGATACTTGCTGAACAGCACTACATTAATATACACAGCATTGTGGAAGACCTTGGTTTAAAGATATGTTTACTTACGGGAAGCAAGAAAGACAGACCTCTTGACAAAATCTCATCTGGTGATATTGATATCATCGTAGGAACTCATGCACTCATTCAGGAAGGGGTTATTTTTAAAAACCTCGGTCTCGTCGTCATAGACGAACAGCACAGATTCGGCGTAATGCAGAGAGCGCTGCTTAGAAAGAAAGGTTTTAACCCTGACGTCCTTGTCATGACAGCCACTCCTATACCGAGGACCCTCGCGCTTACTGTTTACGGCGACCTTGATTATTCCGTCATTGATGAACTCCCCCCTAATAGAATGCCTGTAGAAACTCTTTTATTCAGTTCAAAGCAGAAAGATACTATCTATAGCCTCATCAGGAAAGAAATAAAAAAGGGAAGGCAGGTCTATGTTGTTTACCCTATCATAGAGGAATCCGAAAAGACAGACCTCAGGTCAGCGATTATGGGTAAAAATGCATTTGAGAAATTTTTCTCTGATTTCACAGTCGGGCTGATTCATGGCAGGATTAAGGCAGAAGAAAGAGAAAAGATCATGGCGTCCTTCAAGCATGGAGAGATCGACTTACTCGTCTGCACAACGGTAATTGAAGTTGGCGTGGATGTACCGAATGCTACACTTATGCTTATAATACATGCTGAAAGGTTCGGACTCTCCCAGCTTCACCAGCTGAGAGGAAGGGTCGGCAGGAGTTCTCATCTTTCTTCCTGCCTGCTCATATCCTACGAACCCTATGGTGAAGATGCGAGAAGGAGGCTCGATATCATGGTCAGGAGTAATGATGGTTTCAGTATAGCAGAAGAAGACCTGAACATAAGAGGACATGGAGAATTTTTCGGTACCCGGCAGTCAGGGATGCCTGACCTCAGGATAGCTAACATTATAAGAGATGCAGCACTACTTAGCCAGGCAAGGAAAGAGGCATTCAGTCTCATTAATAAAGATCCTCTTCTTAAGAGTTCTCCTTTATTGAGAAAGACTCTCGAGACATCCTGGAAAGGCAAGATTGAGTTATTTAAGACAGG
>DAITNM010000146.1:0-2336 GCA_036834585.1 Thermodesulfovibrionales bacterium
TGGTGGGCCTAATTGGAATCGAACCAATCACCTCACCCTTATCAGGGGTGCGCTCTAACCTACTGAGCTATAGGCCCATAAAACAGTAACGAGTTAATAGTAATGAGTAACGAGTGATTAATTCAAACTAAAATATGTTTCTTAGACTCGTCACTTTTTACTCGTTACTTGTTACTAAAAAAAGGTGCGTAGCAAACAATATTTTGAAAAATCTCATTAAAATCTGGTCGATATGCAACGCACCCGCAGATTTTTCAAAGAACAATTATTTCAAGAATTATAAATATTTATACATTAAGGTCTTCAAACTTGTCAACTTGATGAAAGCAGGCAATTATTCAAAGGTTGATTTTATTTAATCCACTGTGGTATAAAGTTTGATTACGTATTCTTATCCTTGGGGTGAGATAAAAGAGGCTTAATACGTTAGGAGGCAGTGTTAATGAACGTCTATGAAAATATTGTTATCCTTAATGCATCTCTCGCTGATGAGGAGATTGAGGCAGCTATAACGAAGATTAAGGAATTTGTTACAGGCCAGGGTGGGGAGATAGTTAATATAAGCATATGGGGGAAGAGAAAACTCTCCTATGAGATCAACAGACAGAAAAAAGGATTATATGTGCTTTTTGTGTACAAGACACCCCCAGCAACAATAAAAAAGTTAGAAGAATTTTACAAGGTCTTTGATGCTGTAATAAAACACTCTATCATCAAGCTCAGCGCAAAGCAGGTAGAGAACCTTGAGAAAACTGAAGCTGCCAATGAGCCTGTAGAACAGAAGAGAGAAGAGACTTAACGTGTATAACAAAGTGATACTCATAGGGAATCTTACAAAAGACCCAGAGCTCAGGTACACCCCGCAAGGGACACCAGTAGCCTCCTTTAGACTTGCAGTGAATTATCGGTACAAACAATCTGCCTCTGGCGGAGACGATTTAAAACAGGAGACCATGTTTATAGATAATGTGGTTTTTGGAAAACAAGCAGAATCATGCAGCAAGTATCTTAATAAAGGGAGTTCTGTCCTGGTGGAAGGAAGGCTTCAGGAGAGAAGATGGGAGTCCAATGGTCAGCAAAGGAGCAAGTTTGAAGTAGTTGCCCAGTCTGTAAGGTTTCTTTCAAGAAGGGCAGGTCATGAGGAGACTGCAGCAGAAGGAGCGGAAGGAGCGGAAGTTCCCCCTGAGGAAACTACCGACTTGGAACCATTTTGAGAAGAACTGAGAGAAGGGAGACAGGATTGCAGCAAAGGAGATTTCAGAGGAAGAAGTTTTGCCGATTTTGTGCGGACAAGGTAGATTATATAGATTATAAAGATATCAGAATTCTTAAAAACTATATTACAGAAAGAGGTAAGATCCTGCCCCGGCGTGTGACGGGTACCTGTGCAAGGCATCAGAGAGAGTTGACGGAGGCTATAAAACAAGCAAGAAGTATAGCACTCCTTGCCTACACAGAGAAATAGGATGAGGATTCCCAAAAGCTGGGTTCCCTTTTTAGCAAAAAAGATAGTAGATAATATCATTTCAAAAGAACTTGTTAAACCCGCCGTTTCAACAGATAGACTCCTTTCAGGAACAGAAGAACTCCTCTTTGATGAACTCGGCATTGAGGACAAACTGAACGAGGAAGTCAGAGAACTCTTAAAGAAATATGGCCCTGAAATAGAAAAAAGTCACCTGGACTACCGGAAGCTTTTTGAACTGACAAAACATAAATTGGTGAAGGAGAGAAATCTGATATTATGATGCTCTCTGAGGATAAGATCTCTCACCTCAGCCATGTGCTCCTTAAAGGTCTTATAGAGAGGAATCTAATCGAACCAATTGATGAAGAAGGGAAGATAAGGGCAGAGATAAAGAGAACGATTATATCAGAACTGAAGATAGGTGAAGATATCAATGATGTTGTGAGAAAGAAGCTCCTTTCTTTTTCAAAAAAGATAGCTGAAGGAAGCCCTGAATGGGAAGTCCTGTACAGGAAGTTTTTCAGGGAAGAGGAGAGAAAAAAAGGCAGGGCTTCTTGATAAAATAATGTATGGACTTTTTCATCTCACAGGTAACAGAAGAGGATATAAAGAAGGAAAGGGCGAAGGCACAACAGCTACGGAGGTCCCAATGGTGGAAAAGGAAACGTTCAGAAGGGGTTTGTTATTTCTGTAATAGAAAAGTAGCACCGAAAGAACTCACCATTGATCATATAGTGCCCATCATCCGAGGTGGGAAATCAACAAAAGGAAATGTCGTTCCAGCCTGTAAGGATTGCAATAATAAAAAGAAATATCTTCTTCCGATCGAATGGGAAGAGTACATGGAGAGTTTAAAGAGATAATTTCT
>DAITNM010000147.1:0-2326 GCA_036834585.1 Thermodesulfovibrionales bacterium
ATGCATGCCTTCCTTGCGCAGCGGCTCAGTCCTTCATGCGTCAATCCAAAATTGTTTTAAGTGCTTTGAATATATTTATATTCTTCCTTTTAACAACTTCGGATTGACGCTTATTCGTAATCGTTGAACCTCAGAGTTATTTCAGACTGTAGACTCGTAGGTGCTATACGTAACAAAATGATGATTGCGTCTTAGGTTTTTTGGGTTCATCATCTATCTGTATTTCCTATTGAATCACAGGAAAGGAGGTAGTGATGGACCAGATGGCCATAGAAAATTGCGGTATCGTTTCAGCGAAAGAATCCTTGCCAGAATTTGGAATCGATGATCGACAGGCAGGGTTTCTCCCATCCTTTATTTTACCCGAGATCTATAGAACGAAATCAGGGAAGGCAGTTTATCCTGCGTACACGCAAGAAGAGAAAGCTCTTCACTGGGCATTGGATCGCCTTGCCGGCTGGGACTTGCCTGGGAAAGAACATGTTGAGGAATATTTTCGGAGCATGTATCGGCGAAACTTTCGCCCGCGGACATACGCCAGTGCTCTGAATGCTATTTACGACTTCCTGTCCGGCGTCAGGGCTTCGGGCAAGACCTGTCTGGAAGAGATCACCAAGAATGACATCGAAGTTTTCATTGAACATGAACAGGATCGCCGTTTGATGTTATCGACGGTGCGGACGAAACTGCACTGTGTCAACGCTTTTTTGGGTTATGCAATTGACACGGGGGTTGTCAGCGCTGCAGTGCTGGCAAGAAGGATTCGCCTGAAAAAGCCAGAGACATTGCCGCGAGCCATGGATCCGAACGATGTGAAACAATTTATCTCCGGAATCGATAACCCGAAAGACCGGGCCATGATCATGGTTCTTTTACGGACGGGCATGAGAATCGGCGAGCTGCTAAACACCAAGATGAACGATCTTCACCTCAGGGATCGCAAGATCGATATTTACGAGGGAGAAAAGAACCGACAGGGTCGTGTTGTTTATCTCAGTGATGATGCGATGGATGCCTTGAAGGCGTGGCTTAAGATAAGGGATGTCTATCCTGAGTTTCTTTTTTACGCTCAAGGCAGGAAAAGCATGGCTTATAGTACAGCCCGTCTTATCTTTGAGCAGTATATCGCGAAAGCCGGTCTTGCCCATAAGGGGTACTCCCTTCATGCGCTTCGGCATACGTTTGCAAGTGAGCTTCTCAATGCCGGCATGCGGATCGAGTGCCTTCAGCCGTTGATGGGGCATACATCTCTTGACGTGACAAGGCGCTATGCCCGGCTAACCGACAAGACCAGGGAGGAAGAGTACTTCAGAGCCATGACGATTATAGAAAGGGGGGAAAGCGATGGCCATTACCGACTCGATCATCAGGTACAGGCGTTTCTTGAAGAGAAGGAACGTCTCACCCAACACGGTTAAGAACTATTTGAACGGCCTGAAACTTTTTGTGATCTGGCTTGATGTGCCGATCGAGGAAACCACATACCGGAAGATTATTGCGTATATGGATTATCTCCTCGGCAAACGGTTAAGGCCAAAGACGGTAAACTGTTATCTCAACAGTGTATGTCAGTTTTATCACTACCTCTCGGAAGAGGAGGAAGTCCCGATCGTGAACCCGGTGAAAAAGCCGAATATCATGAAGCTCCCCAGGGGACTTCCCAAGCATCTCAGCGACGAACACATAGAGATCCTCTTCAAGAATCTGAAAGGGCCAAGGGATCGAGCCATGTTTATGATTATGCTCCGATGCGGATTACGGGTGGAAGAAGTTTCCCATCTTTCCCTCGGTAACATTGATCTTAAACGCAGAATCCTGTTTATCCAAGACGGCAAGGGTGCAAAGGATCGGATTGTCTATATCAGTAACGACGCCCTTGCTGCTCTCCTGGAGTACCTCAGGGTGAGACCTGCCAATAAAGTAAAAAAGGTCTTTCTGGTAGAGAAAGGGCCTCTTACCGGTCAGTCTTTATCGGTTCGCGGCATCCAGAAACGGATGGAGTATTATGCCAATAAAACGAAACTGAGAATCTCCTGTCATCATCTTCGCCATACGATGGCCACACAGATGTTGAATGTCGACACCGATCTCTCTACAATCCAGGATCTCCTGGGGCACAACTCCATCAGAACCACACAACGTTACTGCCGGATATCTAACCCGAAAGTACGAAGGGATTACTTCAAAGCCATGGAGGTCATAATGCAACGAACGGTTGGCAACCCAAATAATCCTTGACGAGGCATGGGATTTATGAAAATGTAAACACCAGCTAAAATATGAATATCAATAGCAAATACGGATTATGTTACGTATAGGTAGGTGA
>DAITNM010000148.1:0-2316 GCA_036834585.1 Thermodesulfovibrionales bacterium
TAAAGGAGATGGAATTCCCTGAGTCTTTTGTAAAATGCTTTTCTTGATATTCCGAGTCCCTTGGCTGCCTTCGACTTATTGCCTTTACACTCCCGAAGTGCATCCTTAATTGCCTGGCTTTCCAAATCCTTTAATGTCTTTTTCGAAAGAGTTTCATGATGTTCTTGTTGTGGTAGAAACTCCTCCGGTAATTCCTTCATGGTAATCATACGCCCTTTTGCAAGTACAACTGCCCTCTCAATAACATTTCTTAGCTGCCTTATATTTCCAGGCCAGTGGTAAGCCTGTAATACCTTCATCACTTCATCTGATACCGTAAGCGCTTTCCTTTCCCTTATACAAAACTCCTTCACGAACTCTGCAACAAGAATAGGAATGTCAGGGGACCTTTCCCTCAGGGGTGGTAAGTTTAACTGGATAACGTTTATTCTGTAAAAGAGGTCTTCTCTGAAATTATTGGACTCAACCACCTTTTTGAGATCACGATTGGTGGAGGATATGAGCCGGAAATATACTTTTATTTTTTTGTTACTTCCTAATCGCTCAATCTCATTTTCCTGAAGAACACGCAGCAGTTTCGCCTGAAGCCCGAGTTCAAGTTCGCCTATCTCATCAAAGAAGAGTGTACCGCCAGAGGCTTCTTCAATCTTCCCGATCCTTCTTGTGACAGCACCAGTAAATGCCCCCTTTTCAAAACCAAAAAGTTCCGACTCCAAGAGTTCTCTCGGGATAGCAGCACAGTTCACCGCGATGAAAGGTTTGTCTCTTTTTACACTGCTGTAATGAAGGGCCTTGGCAATTAATTCCTTCCCCGTGCCTGTCTCACCATAAACCAGGACACTGCTCGCTGAATCCTTTACAGCCTCAATAGCGTCAAATATCTTGAGCATTTGAGGAGTATTACCAATAATACGAATATGGTTCTCTTCACCTGAAAGTTTTTGCTTCAGCATTTCAAGCTCTTTTTTTAAGGAGCGTTGCTGTATTGCTTTTGAAATAATGCTCTTTAGCTGTAAATAGTCGGGTGGTTTAATGAAATAATAGAAAGCACCTCGTGTCATTGCAGTTACTGCAGATTCAACTGTTCCATAGGCCGTCAGAAAAATAACCGGGATATCCGGATAATTTTCTATAATATAATCAAATAATTGCATCCCATCCTTTCCCGGCATTTTAAGATCTGTGACAACTACATCTATGTCCTTCTTAGACATTATTTTGATGGCTTTTTCGCCATTTGACGATTCAACAACATTATACCCGGCATCTGAAAGGATCGCCGATAGCACCTTTGTTGCATTCGGTTCATCATCCACAACTAATACTTTCCCGCTGTTCGTATCAGCCATTTTTATGTATGGGGACATACAGTTTTGCTGTAGTCCCTAATCCTCTTTGACTCTTTATTTCGAGATGTCCTCCGCAGGACCGGAGAATCTCACGCGTAATGAACAACCCAAAACCCTTTCCTTTGACCCTGGAGGGTACTGCCATATCGTCCCTTACCCTTATAGCCATTCCAGTACCAGTATCTGAAACCTCAATTGTGGCAAATTCATTACCAGAGCGGTATTCAGCCCGGGTCTTCACCATAAGTCTCCCGCCTGAAGGCATAGCCTCCATGGCATTGTTGAGAACATTCAGAATTGCATGTTCCATTTGGAAAGAATCCAATGTTACTGGATCCGGGTTACCATATTCAAAAATGGCCTCAATATTGCGCGATTGTGCTTGAAGTGATGTTAAAACTTCGATCTTTTTCAATAGTATATTTATATCTGTTTCAGATAAATTCTTCTCTGAAATCGAAGTATTGAGAAAATCTGCTATGAAATTATCGAGCCGTAAAATCTCTTCCTCTATTATTGACGTAAATTCAATGAGTTTTTCCTCTTTGGCATATTTTTCTCTCAAATATACCACAGCTCCTTTTATTGAATTGAGTGGATTTCTTACACCATGGGCAAAGGTTGCCGCAATCTTGCCTATATCGAGTAACCTCTGAGATTCTTTCGGTTTTTTCCAAACTGTACACCCAGGGTATGCACTAATCAGAATATTTGCCCCGCTGACCTTTCCCGAGGTATCTCTGAGAGGGGTAACACGGATACTTCCTTTTACTTCTCCACAAAGGCATGTAACATGATATTCATCCAGTATAACTGGTTTGCCACGCTTTAATGCCAATATTATTGCATCTTTACTATCCTTAGCAAGCCTCGGAATAATTTCATAGTAAGGTGTGCCTTGAACTTCTGAAAGGGACTTCCCGTAAATTTTTTCTAACTCACCGTTCCATGAGTTGATTCTTAGCTC
>DAITNM010000149.1:0-2314 GCA_036834585.1 Thermodesulfovibrionales bacterium
TCGTGCGTGACTGTTATGGAGACGGAGATGATCAGAAGATAACAGTAAACTTTCCTATCATTGGTATAAAAAGGATTGCTATTAAGTTCGTAAATCTGGAAAAAATATAGCAGGCAGAGTAGTGAGGATATCGAAAGAAGATATAGAACATATTGCATCATTGGCAAGACTGCATCTTACGGAGGGAGAAAAGGATCTCTTTGGTTTGCAACTGAGCAGTATCCTTGATTATATGGAAAAGCTCAATGAACTCGACACGACAGACGTTGAACCGACATCCCATGTCCTGCCCCTCAGTAATGTGATGCGGGATGACGTATCCGGGCCTTCAATCCAGAGAGAAGATGCCCTGATGAATGCGCCGAACCATACTGATAAATTCTTCAGGGTGCCGAAGATTATAGAGTAGGGTAAGTGCTTGCCATCTCAAGCGCTATCTGACAACTCAATGTTGTATATTTTTAGCTTAGAGACTTGTCATCAGAAGTTATGCAATTTGAAGCTTCTTTTCCATTAACTTAAGCACATCTTTAAACATTTGGGATGCCTTAAACAGCTCTACTCCAATAAGGTTACCATTGCTATCAATTTCCATGTTTACACCCGGGGAAATTTCTATAACCTCTTTTTCTTCTCCCTCTTTTGCAAGATAGAGAATATCTTCTTCCTCATCATAAAAGACTTTGAAATCTTCCATTATATTTTCCTCCACCTGCCTGATTTTATTCGACTTTCTTTTTGTCCCTTTTTCAAAGGATGTATTGTGAGTAGTATAACTTCTCTTTCTTCATGTTTATATGCTACCATTACATCCCTCTCTTTTCCATAAATCGTAGCCTTTTCAACGGCTATTGTATGTCCTGTTTCGGTATCTATGAATCTTTCCTCTGCTGCTTCAAAAATCTTTTTTGGGAGTCCATAATCTATCTTTCTTAGCGCAATTCTTGTTTTAATATGTTTTGAGTATTTTATGTTCACTGTTAGGCATGCCCTGGTTTAATTTTTAGCTATGTCCCTCAACAATTTTAATTTCTTCTTCAGTTAAACCATAAAGTTTATAGACAATCTGAATTCCCTCGGCCTGGATATGGGTTTCTCTTTAGCATTAACAATCCCATTCTTTGTGATCGAGACGTATAACCTTGCCTACTTTATCCACAACTCGGATTCTTTTGCCAATCTTAAGAGGAAATCCCATGCTCTTAACCCATTATAACAAATATAACAAAACGTACCTGCTCTGTAAGAGATAACATGTGAGCAGGCTGAAGAGGTTGAATTTGCTTTATGATAACCTGCATAATAATTCTATCGTGTTTTACTTTTCAAATTTCAGACTAAGGATTTTATTATGCTAAGGTGCATGTTGAGAGCAAAGGTCCACAGGGCGACGGTTACGGAGTCTAACCTCTCCTATGAAGGCAGTTTGACTCTCGATGGAGAGGTCATGAAGAAAGCCGGGATACTTCCCTACGAACAGATTATGGTAAGCAACCTCAACAACGGGGAGAGGTTTGTGACATATGTAATCTCTGGCAGGAAAGGTGAAGTCTGCCTGAACGGGCCAACAGCAAGGAAGGGTGTTGTCGGTGACAAAATCATCATTTTCTGCTATAGCTATGTTGACGATAACAATGCAAAGGGATTCAATCCAAAGATAATTCTCCTCGGCGACGAAAACAAAGTAATCAGCGTTAAATAACCTACCTGGATAATTTTCTTTACTCTGTGAGTCGTTGATTAGTCTTTCCTATCTAACCCACTAATTCATAAGTTTATAGTCTTATGGCAAATGCAGTATTTTCGCTCATTCTCGGCTCGATCCATATCGAGCCTCCGAGGTAAATTCTTTCTGCGAAAGAATTTAAAGCCGCTCAAATACTACATCCGCCATGGATTTTATGCTATTAATCTTCAAACATCTTAAAAATTATTTAAGATCTTTGGTTGTATTTTTGTCATGCCGGCTTGTCCGGCATCCTTCTTCAAAGAAAGATTCCCGACAAGCGGGAATGACAGACAACCATTGGAACAGAGTTCGCTATGAATGATATAGTCTAAGCTGGTTTTTATGTTTCTATGTTTATTTGCAAGAATAAGCTCTGCTTGACAGCAGAAAGAGTTATCCTTTAGAATGTTAGTAAGCACTAACAATCACTTAAAACTTTTGTTACATTGCGGGCAGGAGACCCCGAGGAGTAAATGATCAAGAAAGAAAGATATTCTTCCACAAGAGATAAGATTCTTGAGACTTCTTTGAAACTCTTCTCAAAAAAGGGCTATCTCGGGGCAACCACAAAGGAAATTGCAAAAG
>DAITNM010000150.1:0-2295 GCA_036834585.1 Thermodesulfovibrionales bacterium
AAATCTGTAACAGGGATCTTTCAAAATCCTATGGACTCCTCAAACATAGAAGCATGCCCCATTCTGTAAGGGCAGGACATAGTGTTTGAGCGGATTTTTTTGCTGATAGTCAATTGAGAATATAATAATATAGAGAGGCAAAAACCTCGGAGTCCCGATCTTATCGGGACGAGAATGAGCGAAAATACTATATCCTGCCCTTCACTGAATTGAAGATGCTTACCCCTTAAGACACAAGTTTAATGAAAAGCCATGTAATGAGCTATAATTATCGATATACTGTATGAATTTGTAAATCAACCGATGCTGTTACTAAAAGTATGAATTCATGAGCAGGCAAAAAAGGATACTGTTATGGCTTGCAGGAGTAATAGGCATCCTGACCATTGTCCTGTTGACTTTCAGTCTATTTGCTCCACGATTCATTGACACAGAATCTGTAAAAGAAAAGATTATTGCCACGCTAACAAAAGACCTTGAAGGAAAAATAGATATTCAAAAGACTGAGATATCTTTTTTCCCGAGGCCCTGTATCAAAATCCATCAGGTACGGCTTTCGATTCATGAAAAAGCCGAGGGTACCATCAAATCATTAAAAATTTATCCTGAAATAATACCTCTGCTTTCTGGTGAAATCCACATATCAAAAATACATGCAGAATCTCCTGATTTCTCGATCTGGATTTTAGAAAAGAAAGAGAAATTCTCATTGATGGATATAGAGAACAAATTATTAATCTTACTAAACATCCTAAAAGCAAATACACCAGGACTTGATGTCGCCATTAAAAAGGGCAGGCTGAAACTCTATAAAAATCAGTCAGCCAATCTATTGTTCCAGGATATCAATGCACAAATTGGCTTTCCCCCGAGGGATCTGAAATACACAATTACCGCCCGTTCAGGCAATTCTGATAGTATTGCCCTCTCAGGCCGTTTAGACCCGGAAAACTTTAAGGGTAAAGGAAGCATTTATGTAAAGAATCTCAAACTACATACATTTCTGGTTTTTCTTTTCCCGGATAATGTGAAACACGTTGTTGATTCCATTGTGAATCTGAGACTCACTTTTCAGACAAACGGGATTGGGGTATTGCAGTCTGAGGCAGAAGGTTCCATCCCCTATCTTTTTCTGCAGAATGTAAATCAAAGAGTAATCATAAAAGGCAGAGGCATTAAAGCAGCCTTTGATATAAACAAGGAAAGGACTCAAGTAGCAATCAACAAACTGGAACTTAATGATCCACAAATCACCTTGAGCGGATTGTTACGGATTTACAATATATCCCATTATATTGACCTGACCCTTGAAGGTAAAGAGATTAATGTCGATAAATTTAGAGACGCTGCCCTTGCTCTTGCTGGCAATGTACCTATTGTCAGAGACATATCTGTCTATGTTAAAGGAGGCAAGGTACCGCTTATAACTTTCCATACCCAGGGTGGTTCTCTTGATGACCTTGGAAAAACAGAAAATATAGTGATTAACGGCCAAATGCTCGAAGGAAAGATATTTATACCCGGCCCTGATTTAGCATTTAATGCAGTAAAGGGCGACTGTGTTATCTCAAATGGCATCCTAAAAGGATCCCGGATCCAGGCACGCCTGGGCAATGCCCATTTGAGTGAAGGACAATTACGAGTTGGCTTAAAAGGTAAAGATGCTCCCCTCCATCTGGATACTCTCGCAAAGGTTAATCTTACTGAACTACTGCCAATCCTGAAACGCATTGTTAAAAATGAGCCTTTGTTAAAGGAGTTCAATCTCATAAGCGAGGTGAGGGGTAATGCTCAGGGCAGGCTTGTTTTAGGAGAGACAATTGATTCAATACAGGTTGGCTTCGATGTTTCAAACACTAAATTGTCTGCTCGTTATAAACGAATTCCTTACACCGTTGAAGTCAATGAAGGCAGTCTTTCTTACGACAGCGTAAAAATCAGTGTAAAGAACCTAAGCGGCACATTAGGAAAGTCCTCTTTCACCAAGCTCAATAGCACCTTTCAATTAGAACAACCCCATAACCTTGAAATAGCATTTGGAAAGTCCTCTCTCAGTCTTGAAGAAATATATCCATGGGTCTCATCATATGAACAACTCAAGGGTTCATTGACGAATATCACATCCCTGCAGGGCACAGTTTCTGTAAACTCCATGAACGTAAAAGGCCCTCTTCTAAATCCAGAAAAATGGGATTTTTACATGGCTGGCGCGCTTCATAATTTCAAAATAAATTCTCCCCTCTTTCCAGGTCCTCTTTCACTAACGAGCAGTAATTTTGAAGTAACACCTCAGCG
>DAITNM010000151.1:0-1068 GCA_036834585.1 Thermodesulfovibrionales bacterium
GGATAACTGGTTGAACAGTCAGGATTAATAACTACCTCTCCTGAGTCATTAAGTTTTACAAGATGAGATACAAGTGATGAATTAGGTTTGAGCCCGATCGCTATAAATACTCCTCTAACAGGGATTCTGAATTTCTCTTCCGCAGCCTTTTTCCTGATGGTTATGCCTGAAAGGGTATTCTCACCTGAGAATTCAACAACTTTAAACCCTTCATATGTAGTGAAATTTTTAAACTGGCTGACTCGTTCGATTATCGCAGCATCCGCTGTGAGTTCGACGTCAGAGACAAGATAAATTTTCTTTGCAACAGTGTGGAGGTTTTCAACAATTTGTAATGCAGAATTTCCTCCGCCTATTACAGCTACATCTTCTCCCTGAACAAAAGAAATATCCTGGACGTTTCCATAAAACACCCCTTTCCTCTGGAATTCCTCCTCCCCAGGAACGTTCAGCCTTTTTCTTGTCATCCCTGTTGCAATAATCAGCGTCTTCGTAAAATATTTATTGAACTCGGATGTTGTAACATTGAATCCACCTTCGATAGATTCAATCTTTTCTGCTTCGCTCAGCAAATGCTCGATGTAATGAGAATGAATGATCTGATATTGAAACTTCTCTACGAGTTCAGGCCCGGTTATGAAATCAAATCCCATATAATTTTCAATCTTTGTGCTGTCTATTGCCTGACCCCCGATGTCTTTGGCTATAAGAAAAGCATTCATTTTTAGTGTTGCTGAGTAGACTGCTGCAGTAAGTCCAGCCGGCCCTCCTCCGATGATGATCAAATCATATTCTGCTTTCAATAGCCTGCATTTTCTCTCTTTAAGAAATTTTTCCTTGCATCCTTCTGAACAGAAGTAATAGGTTATCCCCTCGCATTCAAGAGTAATTGCTTCTCCTTCCATCACAGCCATATTGCATACAGGGTCTTTCTTCACTCTAATCTTCCTCTATCATTTATCATTGAAAATTAACCCACCAGTTGCATAAATTTTCTTCGCTTGAGGAGGCAGATGTGATGAAAAAGCCATGCCATCGACACCTTACAGCCCTAACATATGGTCTGCC
>DAITNM010000151.1:1168-2293 GCA_036834585.1 Thermodesulfovibrionales bacterium
TCTCCACACCGGCACCATACGCATGTGCAGTTTTCGTGATTGCAGCTCAGATCCTTTACCCTGCTTTTATATCTCCTCTTTGCAATGGGCAGGAGAAGATGTTTAAAAAAAGAATAATTGTAATGTTTCCTGAGAAAACCGCGGGGATCACCTTCAGCAAATCTTTTTGCAAGATATCTGTACCCTGCATGACCGAATCTTTCAAAAAAGAACCTGTTGATGAGAGAAGTTTCGAGCATAGGCTTCAGTTCCCTTTTCCAGAGCATATCATAATCTAAACCCTGTATAAAGCTTTTTGCAGCCAGATATCCTGATAAGATTGCATACCTCATGCCGAAACCCCAAAGACAGTCCTGGAAACCAGCAGCTTCTCCGACGTAAAGTTTGTTATGCCGAATTTGAGAATCCTTTATAAAAAAGCTCCCGTAACACCCAAACCTTTTTGCGTTTCTGATATCCGGATTGATATTGTTCTCGAAAAATTGCATCATTTTTTCAAAGTATTCTTTCTCTCTTCTGTACTCTCTATAAAGAACCGTTACCATTGTTCCATAGCCCTGATTTACAAGCAGGTATGCATAACCCTTTGGTGCAATATTGTCATCAAGAACAACTATTGCCTGATCTTTCATGGCGGTAGTAAACGTTATACCAACAGCAACGGCATCTGCCCCCTTCGGACCTGTTCCAACAATAGCGCTCCCATCGAATTTATCAAGGCGGTGGTCAAAGAGGATCTCAACACCTAACGACAGCGCCTGTTCTTTTAATCCCGTGTCGAGTGTCCCGGGCATAGTGCCTCTTTTGACAAGATAAAAGATCGGCCGTTCAGATTTGATTTCAGCCGTTCTCATTTCAGGGGCATAAACGGTTCCTCCATAATATGGAACACAGAGAAAATTCATCTCTATGCCTATATCTTTGAGCAACTCTGTAATATCCTTTTCAGAACTCCAGTTCTCAAGCCCCTGAAAATCTCCGTTCAGGCGATGACCCACATCTGAAGACATCTCGTAAACCTTAACTGGGAATCCATGTTTCCGGAGGACAATAGATGCTGCCAATCCAGCAGGGCCTGCGCCGATAATAGTGATAGTGTTTTCAGAAGCCATTCTTCCTCCGCTC
>DAITNM010000152.1:0-2256 GCA_036834585.1 Thermodesulfovibrionales bacterium
CAAAACCCGCTGACCGGAATCTCCTCTATATTCAAACTTGCCTTATCAGCAATACTGCCAATCTTTACTGCATCAAATGCAAAAAGAAGGGCATCAGGCATGATCCCTGAGGCCCTTCCTACTTTAACCTTTATTGCTTCTATTCTTTTATAGCCGTTCTTTTCGCAATTTTCGACTGCAATCTTGAGAAGGCTCTGTGCAATCGATACCTCATGCATCTTATTCCTTAGCCAGCCTCTCTTTCTCTTTCTCGTAAGCTTCCTTGCCGGCATCGACTGCCTTTGTGATTGCAGATTTTTTCTCTTCATAAAGTCCTTTACCCTTCTCTATAGAAGAAGTGACTTTATCTTTAACATCTTCTGCATAATCCTTTGCCTGTTCCTTCATATCTTCTGTAAACTCTCTTATCCTTGTTCTTGTCTCGCGTCCTGACTGTGGTGCTAAGAGTAATGCAAGGGCTGCACCCACAACACCTCCAAGGAAGAAAGAAAGAAACATACTGCCAGTAGCGCATCCGCCTTCCTCTCTCATTGTTTTCCTCCTTTCCTGAATAGATTATTTAAAAGATTACTTGATAATACTGCGAAGGCCGTTCGTAAACCAACCTTAAGGCTTGAAGCCTCTAAGAGGGCAGAAGATGTTATTTTTTCTACCGTGCTATTAATCTTTTGTATATTCTGCCCTACATCTTTGACAGCACCTGAGAATGTCTTCACATCATCAGTTACATCCTGGATATCATCTGATACACCTTTGATGCTTTTTAGCGCTTCCTGTAGCTCTTCCAGGGTTGTTTTTGCGGTCTCTCCTGTTGTTTTCAAAAATAAAGTAAAAGAACGTGTCAGCTTTATCAATTCAATGAGCAGTGCAATAAGGAAACCGGCTGTTACAAGGACAGCGACTGTTATTAATACTATCCATAATTGATTCATAGATGATTATATCATAAAAATACAAACTCTGAGAAAGGGAAAATTTGTGGTATCCTATTATCCATGGACGACATATTTTATATGAAACGCTCCCTTAGACTGGCATCAAAGGCTCTCTCTATGACAAGCCCTAACCCTATGGTAGGAGCTGTACTTGTTAAAAAGGGGAAGATAATTTCTGAAGATTTTCACAGAAGACCCGGAGCCCCTCATGCTGAAGCTCTTGTCATAGAAAAAGCTGCAGGAAATGCCAAAGGCTCTACAATATATATAAATCTCGAGCCTTGCTGTCATACAGAGAAAAGGACTCCTCCCTGCACAAAAGCTGTCATTGCTGCAGGAATCAGGGAAGTAGTAATTGGCATGAAAGATCCGAACCCAAAGGTCTCGGGCAGGGGGATATCAGAGCTTCAGAAGGCTGGCATACATGTCAGAACAGGCGTCCTCGAAAATGAGGCAAAAAGGCTTAATGAGGCTTACATAAAATACATAACTAAAGGAATACCCTTTGTGATCATGAAGATTGCCATGACACTCGACGGTAAGATTGCAACCCCTAAAGGCCAATCGAAATGGATAACTTCTGAAAAGGCAAGAAATATGGTTCACCGCCTGAGGGGCAGTGTCGATTCAATCATAACAGCTATCGGAACAGTTAAAGCAGACGATCCTGAGCTTACTGCGAGGATAAAGGGTGGCAAAACCCCACTAAGAATTATTATCGATCCTAACCTTGAGGTGCCTTTACATTCAAAAGTCCTTCAAGTACCGCCTCAGACGATAATAGTAACAAAGAAGTTAGAAGTTAGCAGTCAGCAGTCAGAAAAGAAAAAAATACTCTTAGATAAAGGCATTGAAATTATTGAGTATGAGGGTGAAAAAGCAGACCTCCAGTGGCTTATGAAAAGGCTTGGTGAAAAAGAGATAGTGTCATCTCTGATAGAGGCAGGCTCATCATTCAATGCCAGTGCCCTCGAAGAAGGAATTGTTGACAAAGTGATGTTCTTCATCGCACCCAAGATTATTGGCGGAAAAGAGTCATTTCCGGCAGTTGGCGGAAGAACTTTCAGAAGTCTCGCAGACGCACACCGTTTAAGAGATATAAAGATACGCAGGGTAGGGGAAGATATATTGGTCGAAGGATACATTGAGAAGAATAATCAATAAGTTCTGAGACATTGTAGTATTTTTACAAGCATGAAGAACAGAATCTACTAATTTCTTGGAACACATCTCGGATCAGGTGCATTCATATCGCCAAATATCATGAAACTGACAGCAGGACAACCACCATGACAGAGAGAAAATAATTCACATCTCGTAT
>DAITNM010000153.1:0-2247 GCA_036834585.1 Thermodesulfovibrionales bacterium
AAACATAAATATCGCTAATGCACGTTTAAAGGCCGATTACCGGCGATTGCGAGAAGCAAATATTGTTTTCGAAGAAAAGTATTTTTAAAGATATCCCACGGTAGAATTTGCAAATTTCCCTTACAATTTTGTTTTTCTAAAATTATCCAGGGATATTATTTTTTCCTCTTCTGATTTTTCTTTTTCAGAGGATTCTTTAACATCTGACACATCCCACCTGTCAAACTTTACCATGGCATCTGGAGAAAATACAGAAACTATATCTCCATGATAAATAAAGCAATTTTCTATTCTGTTACTGACCCCGAAGCCAAGTGCAGCTACTATACTGCCATCTTCAGTCCATTGAAGGCTCTTATGATTTCTGTTATTAAATATTAGGATTAATCCTTTTTCTTTCTCCTCGTCTGTGAAACCTCTACTACCTATAATGGTTTTCTCAGAATATTTAACCAGTAAAAATACACGCTCATAATCATTCAACAAATCATAGAATATATTCTGGAGATACTTAACCTGGTTTTCCATTCTAAGAAACCTCGAAAATAAATTCTATTTCCAGAGGCGAATTAAGGGGAAGTACATTTACACCTATGGCGGATCTCACATGCCTCCCTTTTTCGCCAAAGATTTCGAAAAGTAAATCAGAGGCTGCATTCAATATTTTTGGCTGATCTGTAAAATCAGGGTCTGAAGCAACATATCCCGTAATCTTGATGCATCTCTTAACCTTATCGAGACTTCCTATATGAGCTTTTAAAACTGATAGGGCATTTATCGTTGCGGCCTTTGTTTCTTCTCTTGCCTCATCGAGGCTTATCTCTTTGCCGACCCTACCCTGCCTTAGTAGTTTTCCCTGTCTTAATGGCAAAATACCGCTTAAAAAAACAAGGTTTCCTGTCCTCAAAATAGGGATATATGACCCTAAAGGAGCTGGCGCCTCTAAAAGTTCGATGCCTAATTCTTTAAGTTTATCTTCAGGTGACATTACAATCCCAATTCTTCAGGTGTCCCTATCCTTCCCAGGACTGCTGATGCTGCTGCAACAGCAGGATTGGACAGATAGACCTCGCTTTCAGGATGCCCCATCCTTCCGATAAAATTCCTGTTCGTTGTTGCTATTGCCCTTTCGCCTTTTGAAAGTATCCCCATATGTCCGCCAAGACATGGGCCACATGTTGGGGTGGAAACTGCTGCTTCGGCTTCTATGAATATATCCAGAAGCCCCTCTCTCATTGCCTCCTTATAAATTTTTTGTGTCGCAGGGATAACAATCAACCTCACATTGGAATTAACCTTTCTGCCTTTAATAACCTTTGCAGCCTCTCTTAAGTCCTCAAGATGCCCGTTTGTGCAGGATCCAATAACTACCTGATCGATGCTTACCTCAAAGAGTTCTGCTGCCGGTCTTATGTTTGATGGGAGATGAGGGCAGGAAACGGTGAGGGGAATTTTCGAGCAGTCATATTCGCGGATTTCAGCATATCTTGAATCATCATCAGAAGAATAAAAAGTATATGGTCTTTTTGCCCTTTCTTTCACATATGATTCTGTAATTGAATCAGGCACAATGATTCCGCTCTTTCCCCCAGCCTCAATCGCCATGTTGCATATTGTAAACCTCCCGTACATCGGGAGATTTCTTATTGTTTCACCATCAAATTCCATAGTCCTGTAGAGCGCTCCATCAACTCCTATATCCCCGATTGTAAAGAGTATTAAATCCTTTCCCCCAATCCATTTATTTAGTCTTCCATAGTATATGAACTTCATTGATTCAGGAACCTTGAACCAGCACTCTCCAGTTGCCATTGCAGCAGCTACATCTGTAGAGCCTACACCTGTTGCAAATGCTCCCAATGCTCCATAAGTGCATGTATGACTGTCTGCTCCAATAACAAGATCACCCGGTACGACCAGGCCCTCTTCAGGAAGAAGTACATGTTCTATCCCTACTCTTCCTACCTCAAAATAATGGCTGATGTTATATTCCTTTGAAAATTCTCTCAACATCTTGCACTGCTCTGCTGCTTTTATATCTTTTGCAGGTGTGAAATGGTCAGGAACAAGGGCAATCCTATCTTTATTGAAGACATCCTTTGCACCTATCTTTTTAAATTCAGATATTGCTATGGGTGCAGTGATATCATTTGCGAGAATAAGATCAACCTTTGCATTTATTAACTCTCCAGATGATACCTCTTTTCTTCCTGAATGAGCTGCAAGAATCTTCTCAGTAATCGTCAT
>DAITNM010000154.1:0-2238 GCA_036834585.1 Thermodesulfovibrionales bacterium
GACCTCGCATTACAACACTTGGAATCAGATGGTACAATAGAAACATGACAATTCCTGTAAGAACTTTGGGCAAAACAAATATCAAGGTAACGATCCTCGGTCTCGGTGGGGAAGGTGTACTGAGGACATTCGGCTATGACCGCGAATCCTATACATTGATCAACAGGGCAATAGACCTTGGGATAAATTACCTTGAGTCTGCCCGTGCATATTCCGGAAGTGAGGCATACTACGGCAGAGCACTGAAAGAAAGACGAAAAGACATTTTTCTCGCGAGTAAATCTCATGCAAGAAACAAAAAGGAAGCGCTGTTGCATCTTAATGAAACCCTAAGGAACATGCGCACTGAATATCTCGATTTATGGCAGGTTCATGATGTAAGGGAAAAGGCTGATGTAAGAGAAATATTCGGTCCTGGAGGAGCAATCGAGGCTTTTGCAGAGGCAAAAGAAAAAGGTTTTGTACGCTTCATAGGGGTGACAGGGCATCATGATCCTGATATACTGATAAAATGTATCGAGATGTTTGATTTTGATACTGTGCTCCTGCCGGTGAATCCTGCCGAACCATCTTACAAGAGTTTCCTCGATAAAGTGATTCCAATTGCGAAGAAGAAACAGATGGGCATTGTGGGGATGAAGGTATATTTCAGGGGATTCGCATCAAAAATCCCATGGTATGAGACAATGGAACCCTTTCTCCATTTTGCTCTCTCTCAACCCGTAACGTTAGTTGTAATAGGATGCGACAGCGTTGAGCAGCTTGAGGAAAATGTGACATTTGCGGCGCGTTTCAAACCGATGCCGGAAAAACAGATGAAGACTCTTATAGAAAAAGTAAAACCTTTTGCTCGTCAGCTAATGTACTATAAACCATAAGACCGCGTTCCTCTTTCATGTTAAAATTGTTCTTATGGAAAAGGAATCTTTAGAAAAGGCCAATGAAGAAAAGATTAGAGAAATTATTGACAGCCTGCAATGTGTTTTGACCAAACATGACAGTTGTGCAGAGCTTATAGAGCTTAAGAACAATACAGCAGTCATATTCTGCGGAAAGCCGTGCAAAAACTGCGATAATAAATGCATCGAAGAAGCGATCAAGGGAAAATTTCCTGACTTAGAGGTGATTATAAGGTAGGCTCTTAGTATGCAAACTTTGGAGTTTATCTCTTATCTTTTTCAGGAAAGAGGTGCGGATTTTGATATTGAGGTAAAGGTTACCAGGCTCTCCACCATTACTTCCATCCTTGCCCATACCTTTAAGCCTTATTCTCTCCCCTTCCTTTATTCCGGGTGGTACCTTAATCATAAGGTCACGGGAATCACCAGTTTTCATATTGTGATATTGAACCTTACCACCAAAGGATGCTACTTCAGGAGTAATCTTTATTTCATCCTGAACATCCTTCCCCCTCTCAGGTAACTCCAGTCCGTATTTCTTTGCAACATGCCTCTGGAATGCTCCTAAGCCTTTGAGGAGTATTCTGGAAAATAAAGAAGATTTATAGGCTGGTGCTTCAACTGTTTGGGAAAGGGATTCTTCCATCTTTTCCTGATAGCCTTTTGACATTGGTCCGAAAAAGAAAAAACTGCCGGAGAATCCAGGGCCTCTGAATTCAAAAGTTCTATACTTTGTTCCATAGAAGGTATTACGACTGAAGATATCTTCAGGTCTGCTAAAGCCAAATGTCTTACTGAGTTCTTCAAAGATGTGATAAATATCAGAATCCCTGAAGACGTCCTGCTCTGTATATGCCTGCCTGAACCTATCTCTTGCAAAGGAACCGTAACTCCGTCTATAGGAATCATACTCTCTTTTTTTCCCGGGATCTGAAAGGACAGCATAAGCCTCATTAATCTCTTTCATCATCTCTTCATTGCCCGGGTTCCTATCCGGATGATATTGAAAGGCTAACTTCCGGTAGGTCTTCTTAATCTCCTCTGACGTGGCATCTTCACTCACACCCAGTGTCTTATAGTAATCCTTGTTATTCATCTTTTTTTAAAATTGAATTACTAATGCGTTTTGTAATTCTGCAAGAGGACAACAGATGATATATGATGCAGGATGAAATCCTACTCCTCAATACCAAATTAAAACAAAAGAGCCAAGCTCACAAGAAGTTTAAACCCCTCTGGCAAGCTCGGCTCCACCTCCAATAAAAAGACCCGCCGATTGATCGGAGAATCTTCAATTACATGTTAATTTTGGAATAAATACATGCCCTCTGTCAAGAAG
>DAITNM010000155.1:0-2230 GCA_036834585.1 Thermodesulfovibrionales bacterium
TGTATTGGTTCCTTTTATCTCATTAGCCGAATTTTAACTTCACTAACTCTTCACTCAATTCGCGAATACGTTTAGACATCATTTTCACAACGCGGAAAGCAACGGTAGGGTCTTCAGACATCCAGCGGATAAAGGTCTTTTTATCCACGGTCAGTATCCGTACCTCTCCCAAGGCACGAACCGTAGCAGAGCGCACTTCCTTGTCCAGGAGAGCCATTTCGCCGAAAATACCTCCTTCACTCAACATCGACAGTTTCCTTTCTATGCCATTCATCTCTTTCACTACCTCAACCTTTCCAGACTGGATCACATACATGCAGTCTCCTACATCTCCCTGACAAACGATTACTTCTCGATCTTTGTAAATTTTGCCTAATTCACCTGCTTTCATAGAGCCCCCTTACCTTTTTCAAAGAGCATGCGACCATAAGCCGGCAACAGTATGCCGGATAAATGATTCCAAAAAGAAAGGATGCAGAGTGCGGAGAAAGACATCCCGGTAAGAAGCGCTCCCGGTAAAGGTATCCCACATCACGGAACTCATTCTCTGTTGACTACCTTTGTGCTGTTGTTCTCTGAAGACCATGCGGAGAACTCCCCTGCGAGTACAGCAAACTTTCTGTATAGTATTGATGACAAGAAAAATACTTTTCCCTATCATGTTATCTTCAGCGATGGCCTTGCATGTCGGCCAGTAATGCGTGAGGAAATCTTTTGCTGAAACTCCTTCAAAAATAACAGTTTTTGCAGCAGCCTTAGATGTGCGATATGCTGCTCCGATTCCGTCTTTATACAATCTCGTGACACCTGAATCGCCAATGAATACTACCCTGTCATGAAACGGCTGAACCGCACCTCCGATATTCATAAAGGGGTAACATCTGCAAAAAACCTCCGGTATTTTCCAGTCAGGAGGAAAGCATTGCTTAACCTCGGGGGCATCAAGAAAGGATTGTATCAAAGGCTTATCGATATCTTTTCCGAGTAGGCATAGCGTTACACAGTTACCTTTAGGAATAAGGGCAGCAAATTTTAGCCGGGGAATATTGAGCAGGAAGACGTGCATGGAACTCCCGATGTAGTTGTTCATCGTTTCTTCGTCAAGGGGGAGTTCACAGATGAATGCCCTCGTTGTCTGTGGCGGCTTATATTTTAGCCCTAACCGTTCTAAAAGTTTTGATGTGCCGGTATTTATCCCTGTAGCAAATACGAGCAGGTCATATGTTTCTGTTTCGCCTTCCTGGCTTTTGATCTGTGGACGATTATTGTTCCATGATACTTCCTCAACTCTTCCACTGATCAGGTGAGATCCTTTACGAATAGCCAAATCCTGCAGATGCCCATCAAAACTGTGCCATTTTGTTTCCTTTAATCCTCGTGGGCCGCTACCCCTGTATACTGCTGCTATCCTTTTTTCCTTGAGCGGAGTCTCAATACGAACTGTACCGATATCCATGTGAAGGATGTAGGAGTCTATCCCCCTTTGCACAATGTCAGATGGCAGGTTGATACCTTCTGCAGCAAGCATCTGTACAAGAGATTCAGAAATGATTCCACCACACTTGTTGCATCCTGCAGGTCCGGGTACTGAGAAGTCTTTAAGTTCATACAGGTCTACTTTGACGTCAATGCCTATTCTTTCGGCAATATCCAGAAGGAAAAAACTGAAGAATGACCCGGCAGGGCCGCTCCCTATAACCGCAACACGAGACCCATTTTCTAATTTAAGATTAGATAAGTTCCCCTCTGAGGATCGGGTGAGTTTTTTTTGAAGAGCAGTTACCCCATGATGCCCTCTACGTAACGTCGACTCTAAAGGTTTGGAAGCGCTATGGCTGTTCTATTCGAGATCGAATTATAAGGGAAGGAAAAGGAAAAAGAATACATTAAAGTCAACCAATTTCCCCCTTTATTACATATTAGATTAGATAGTAGAGATAATATTTGTCAAGAACTCATAACCCCACCAGTCCTCCCCTTACTAAGGGGAGGATTAGGAGGGGTAGAGTTTACGAAAGAAGCTTTGCCATCCAGTATTCATCTGCGTAAGTGTTATTGATAAGAAGGGAATGTTTCTTCTTTCCTTCAACCTCAAAACCCATCTTTCTATAGAGGCCGAGGGCTGCCTCATTATGAGCCACTACGTTTAACTCAAGGCGGTGGATGTCCTTTCTCTTTGCCCATTGTTCCATTTCCTCAAATAGCCTCGTTCCTATTCCCTGTGAAGTAA
>DAITNM010000156.1:0-2208 GCA_036834585.1 Thermodesulfovibrionales bacterium
TCGCTTTTAACTGGTCACTGATCCCTGACCACTGGCCACTTTATTTCCTGCATTTTTTGCAGTATCCGTACATCTCCAGTTTATGGTTCTTCACTTTAAAACCATGCTCCTTTGCTACATCCTCCTGGAGTCTTTCTATCTTCATGTTTTCAAACTCTGTGATGATCCCGCATTTAAGGCATATCAGGTGGTCGTGATGTTCTTCCGTTGTGACAGCCTCGTACCTTGCCTGTCCGTCCCCGAATTGCCTTTCGTGGGCAAGGCCGCTCTCTGTAAGGAGCTTAAGTGTCCGATATACTGTTGTGTATCCAATCTTTGGATTCCTCTTTTGGACTGTATGATGTAACTCTTCTATGCTTACATGTCCTTTTACATTGAAAAAGGTGTTTACTATTTCATCCCTCTGGGTAGTAGACTTAAGACCCTTTTCCTCGATATATCTGCTAAATTCTATAACCTTATTTTTCACTGCCTCTCCATCAAAGTGAAATTGAAAATTATTTTCAATAATACTTTAGGGAAAAATTTAAGTCAAGCATTTTTAGATATAAAAATCATCTTATCGATTTTGGTGAGGTAAGCTGAAAAAAGTAAATACGAAAGAAGATGCAAACTGATTTTTCAAGCCTGACCCCCGATTAGGCACTAATAGACGGTGGGAGAAAAAAGAGGGTCAGGACTTGAATCTTGACTTTTCCTCGACAGTCGGCAATGTCAAAAGTAAAGACCTGACCCCCTTAATTCTCTCGGGCTATATCTGACTTTTCAACAACTTATAAATAAAAACCTGTTAACCTTTCAGGTGAATTTAAAATATAAGCTGAATAAGCTGTATCTGTCATCGTGCTGCTTTTGTCCGTGGTAGTCCGCGGCAGATTGCAGGATTATAGGTAGAAGGTAAAAGAGGCATATAGCCGCCTCATATGCAGCCGCAGCATCTCATGCTGCTATTGGCAGCGCAAGGCGCTGCAGCATAGATCACCTTTGCAAAAGTGTCATCCCCTACTACTATAACAACAGCAAATCTTTTGACGGTATTCATATTACCCTTTCTCCTTCCGATATATACTCAGACTCATGAACGAAAAGATGAGTAAAAGTAGAAAACTTGCCTGAAAGACAATAAAACTGCTTACTTTCAAATAGGCAAACTCAGGCGAAACAAACCTTATAAGCCAGCCTGTAGCAATATCCAAAAAGCCGGATATAAAAGAAACCAGAATGAGCAGTAACTTCAAACGCTGATTGATGCTTGAAAATACAGTCAGATGGCTTACTAATAGGAGTGCCATTGCAAATGTAAAAAGATGAGAGTGCGTTCCCTCAAGGAGCCCTCTGTATGAGACAGGATTTTTGAACTCCTCATCTGAGCCGAGATAGTAGTCCACAACTGATGTATATGTAAAACCAATCTTCTCAATATACAACAGGATATTTGTAAACCACAGAAAACTTATATACAGTAGAACAAATAGAAGAATGATCTGAAGAAGTCTATTGTTATTAAAATCTCCGGTTACAATAAATTTCATTTTATCTCCTCTTTAACCATTACCTTAAATACTGCAAGGATCTTCCTGACCTCCTGCGTTATTCCATTTACACTCAGTGTTGCACCTGTTACTGCACTTATCCCCCTTCTTGGCCAGAGTTCGTCGCCAAGTATTTTGCCTGTAAACTGTTCAAACCATCTTTTACGAGGCAGGTATTCTTCAGGCTCATAAAATGCCAGTATCTCAACCTGTCTTATACTGCCATCAGGGTTTATGACAACCATATAGACCTCTTGTTTTGTTCTGACCACATGACTCCCAAAAATAGCATAGCCGATTATGTCCCTCCCTTTTCTGCCTGTATAAAATGTAAAGATTCTGCTGTCAAGTTTTGATTTTGCAATTGCCTCTATCTTTTTCTGCTCTGCCTCCCCCAGAAAGACATTTATCTTTTCAACTGCATCTGCATCAGGGAAGACCTCTTTAAGCACGACATCTTTTGTTTTATAGACCTTTCCCTCTACTATGGAAGGGTCATAAAGCCCCGTTCCGATAGCAAAGGTAAGGAGGAGAGTAATAAAAAAACATGTCTTCTTCATTAGAATATAAACCCAATTCCCAGATTAAACTGGTCAATCTTCTTTGAATCCTGACCGCTTGCAGTCCCTTCTGGATTATCTGATTCTGTATCCTTCCACTGATAATCTGCCTTTAT
>DAITNM010000157.1:0-2206 GCA_036834585.1 Thermodesulfovibrionales bacterium
GGTATCGTCATTATGATTCAGGCCGATAATTGTGCCGGCCTTGAAATCACTACCCTTGAGGTTAAAGGATTTTCCATTAAGAAAGAACATTGCGTCATGCTGATGTAACAAAATTTCAGAATTGCTCTTTTCGCTGAAATAATCAAGAAACTTTTTTTCTCTGTATCTTATGCGATTTTCTCTGTCTCTGCACTTTGCCATCATGGATACACCGATACGATGAATGACGCTATTTTCAACCAGCCTGAGGATATGTTCGAGTTCATCATTTCTCTGAAGGGCAATAATGTGCTCCGGTTTGATTGTCCTGATCTTACCTATCTTTAATGCCCTGCCTATCTCCCCTGTAATAAGACCTGTTGTATCTATAAAAACAATATCTGATTTTTCCCTGCAGGTATCAACCATCCCTTTTGAACCACTGACCATCAGAGAAATCTTTTTTGCAGGATTTGTGGATCCCACAAAAAACATTTCCTCAAATGTATACTGTTCAATATCCTCTTCAAGTAAGAATACTTTCATGCTTATTGTTCCTGGAAGACCAAGGGTTGACTGGCCAACATCAGCGTCAACAACAGAAACAGTGATCGCCTCTTTTACCAGCCTTCTTACCATATATTTTGCGAGGGTGGACTTGCCTGAATCGGTAGCTCCTAATACCATAGCAGTGCCTTTGTGCTCTTTTAATTCCCTGTAAAGCCCTTCCCATTCAGGTGCAGGATAAATTTCCATAGGGAATTATAGCAAAGGTTTAATCTGTTCTATTTGTAAGACAACAGTAAATAATTATATTCTTAAGAAACTATGGCGTTAGAGTATCTGGGAATAGGATTGTCTCTGGGTATAACAGCCGGCCTGTCACCAGGCCCGCTCATGGCGCTCATGATTTCTGAGACCATACGGGGAGGTATGACAAAAGGCATCAAAGTCTCTCTCGCCCCCCTTTTTACTGATATCCCCCTGATTCTTGCTATCATGTTTATTTTGAAGCACATAAAGGAACTCAATCTCCTCCTTGGAGTAATATCCCTTATCGGTTCATCGTTTCTTTTTTACTTCGGATACAGAGATATAAAAACAGTCAGCGTACATCTTCACCAATCACAGGTAAAATCAAAGTCTTTTGAAAAGGGACTTTTCACAAACCTGCTGAATCCTCATCCGTATATTTTCTGGTTTTTTATCGGCGTCCCTATCCTTATTAACGTTGGCCTTTTAGAAAGGGTTATATTTGTTGCATCGTTCCTGTTCGGGATTGTGGGCTCTAAAATATGCCTTGCTGCTTTAGTAGAGCGGGGCAAAATGTTTATCGAGAATAAACATTATCAGAGGATAATAAAATTCCTTGGATTGCTTTTGATCTTCTTTGGCTTACTGCTCCTGAAGGACGGAATCGGTTATCTGTGCAGATAAAATCCTATCCTTCTTTAAACCCTTTTTGAACAAGGCGTATTCTTTTTGCAAGCTCACGGACTGCATCTGTCAGGGACATGCCTTTCTCCGTTAATTCTTTAACGAACTGCGCCTTTGCCAGTTCACCTATTACATATTCTGCAGGTCCTGTTACTTCACATATATTTGTTCCTTCCTGAAGTTGTTGCTTTATACAGGACTCCATCTCTTCCGGAGTAAATTTCTTTGCTAATTCTCTTATCTCTTTTATGTCAATGTCCTGCCTGTCCATAAAGGTCACCTCAAACTTCTCAAGAATTTAATAATCAATTCCTTTCTGGGGCTCAATTTTCTGTCTGTAAGCATGCTTCACCTCTCTCACTTCCGAAACTGTATGGGCCCTTTCAATTATCTCTTGAGGTGCATCCCTTCCTGTCAGGATTACATGCATAAGCGGAGGTTTTTTTTCTATCAAATCCAGCACCTGGGGAAGGTCAACAAGTTTTAGCTTTAGGGCATTGTTAATCTCATCAAGGATCAATATGTCAAAAATACCGGAAAGCATTTTTTCCTTTGCAAGCTTTATTGCTTCCTGGGCGTTTGTCCTGTGTTCTTCAAACGGATAGGGGTTACCATAGATCCCGCAGAATCCTTTACCCGTGAGATGAAGCTCAATATTTGGTGCAAGTTTTTTTATGCCATCGATCTCTCCGGCATACATATCTCCCTTCATAAAATGAATTATGCACACCTTCATGTCGTGCCCTGCTGCTCTCAGTGCCATGCCCAGAGCCGAGGTTGTCTTCCCTTT
>DAITNM010000158.1:0-2202 GCA_036834585.1 Thermodesulfovibrionales bacterium
TGCTGATATTCCATTGAGAATATTTCTAATATAAAGAGGCAAAAGCCTCGGAGTTCCGACTTTGTCGGAACGAGAATGAGCGAAGATACTGTGTCCTGCCTGTATGTCATGGTTTATAAATAATTTTATTGTAAATAAATTTCTGAGCAATGTCTGCATTATTCGGATTAAATTGTCAGCTCTAAAAATCACCATTGCAGCTTTCTTTGCATAAGTTTCTCATACAAACTGGCAGGCATAAATGACTGCTGATGAATTTCTTCGTCGTAGTACTTAGTTTTTATATCAAATTTACGTCTTGTTTTACGTGGAGAAAGACTTTTTGATGCAATGGCAAATGCCCACCAATTTCCAGGGTATGTTGCTATAGAAGCAGTGTATAAGTCAACCAAGGGAAAGACCTTCCTTAATATTTCCTGGATTTCAATAACCATATCTTTATGAAAATGAAGTGATTCTGTGTGTGTAACGAACATGCCCTCGTCTGTTAGACAATTTTTAACTGCTATAAAAAAATCTGTAGTGAAAAGACTCCTTGCGAAACCAATAATATCTGTAGAGTCAATTATCACAGCATCTATATCTGAATGGGGCCTTTTTATTACAAACTCTGCACCGTCCATAATCTTTATCTCGACACGGGGATCGTCGATACTGCAGGCCACAGTGGGAAAGAATCTTTTTGAAATATTTATCACCTCTTCATCAATTTCTACAAAGTAAACCTTTTCTACTGTTTTGTGTTTTATTACTTCTCTGACAACTCCTCCGTCTCCGCCTCCGATGACAATTACTTTTTTAGGATTTGGATGGGCATACATTGCAATGTGGGTGAGCATTTCGTGGTAAAAAAATTCATCTCTTTCAGTTAGCTGGACAACTTCATCAAGAATGAGCATTTTGCCAAAATGAGGATTCTTTATTACCATAATTTCCTGAAATTTACTTTTGCCTTTGTAAAGTATTTCTTCAACATCATAGCAATAATCTACTGGTGCATATGGTGCTTTTTCAAAAAATTTGATCATTATTTTATCCCTTCCTATATAAGTATTGTATTTGGTATAGAAAAACCATTGAATTCTGAAGCATAGGATACTGTGTAAGCACCGCTGGATAGTATAAGGATTAGATTACTGATATCCGGTTCAGGCAGTGCTACATTTTTGTCTATTACATCAAAGCTGTCACAACTCGGGCCTGCTATTGTCCATCTTTTTTTGGACTTAGTATGCTTGTAGCTTTCAACGATATAACTGTATTTTATTCCCCCGACACTCTCCATGAGGCCGTTAAAAACGCCTACATCAATATAAAGCCAATCTTCATCTGACCTGCGGGCCTTCCCTATTACCGTTGTCACTAATATACCTGCATCCCCGACAACTGCCCTGCCTGGTTCGATATGTATCTCTGTATCTTTAGGGAATTTATCATAGATGAGGCTGTCAACATTTTTTTCTATCGCCTCAATGCTGACTACATTTTTAGTATAATTTATTGGATAACCTCCACCGATATTCAGAAGGGTCAACTTTATTCCATTCATTTCAGCCTCATTCCACAGGACCTTTGCCTTGTCAAGGGCAATATGCCAGTTATAGATATTTGTGCACTGAGAGCCAACATGAAATGTAATACCTAAGGGATTGAGTGCCTTTTCCCTGGCATAAGAAAGGAGTGCTGCAGCTGCGTCAATTTCTACTCCAAACTTCTTGCTTAATGGCCACTCGCTGCCTTCATTTGGGACAGAAAGTCTTATATAGACATTACAGTGAGGAACATATTCTGAGAGTTTGTCCACCTCATCTGCAGAATCATAAGAGAAATAATTTATTCCATAGGAGGCTGCAAGCTTCAAAAACTTTAAAGACTTTATCGGGTTGCTTGATATGATCCTCTCCGGCTCTACATGCAGGGATGAAAGTATTCCCAGTTCCCCTTCAGAGGATATTTCAAAACCCATTTTGAGATCGTTGAGGAATTTGAGTATTTTGATATCAGGGTTTGCCTTGACAGCATAAAATACCTTTGAGTTTTTTATATGGCGGCCAATAAGTGATACTTTTTCTTTAACTCTTGTGCTGTCTATGAGAAGGGAGGGAGTTTCAATATTTTCTTTATCAAGATATCTTAATACCTTAAACAGGGTGGATTCAGGGATAAGACTTGCATGGAGTTTCTCTACTTTAAAAGTTCTTA
>DAITNM010000159.1:0-2164 GCA_036834585.1 Thermodesulfovibrionales bacterium
TTTGTCAGAAGACTTTCAGGGACATACTCGAGACTGAGATCCCAATTCTCTCTTTTCACCCAATCAAATCTTCCGTCAACCCAGACACCAAACCTGAATCTGTGTCCGTCAGTATGGTTCTCTTTGCCGACATACGGATAGTAAATATCTCTCAGGCAATAGTCCTGATCAAAGGTGATCAGAAGACACCCGTTTCCAACAGGAATGTTGCGTGGCATCGTATAATTCCTTCCTTCAAAGAGTATTTAAGAAAGCGATGATATTCATAACATCTTCTTGAGACAGATGTGAAAACGACGGCATGTCCCGGTACGGATTTCTAAGCTGATTTACAATATACTCAGGGGTCGCCGGTTTTTTACTTACAGGAAGAAACGGATTTTTAAGGATTTCTTTATGACCAGGTCCTACAATTGTTTGTGTACTGATCGGGTCATGACAGAAAGTGCATGTTGACTCATAAATTTCCTTGCCCTTGCTGATACTCTCCGGATTCGTTCTGATGATAATCCTAACTTCCTTTTGGATTTCCTTGCTCTCCTCAACTTTCTGAGGCAATACATTAATGCCAAATTTGGTTATGAGCAGATAGTATCCCGCAGAAGTTCCTATCATCCCAAAGGTTAAAAGAGCTATTATGATGCCAATTGTCTTTACCTGACTGTAAAACTGCCTGTATATCCTCACAAAGGAAACTTTTAGCAGAAGGAGTACTATCACAGCGAGGGCGAATACACCATGGAGAGCAGCCCTGGGTGAAGGCTCTGTCTTTGTTCTTAGAATAAAATCGAGGCAGAAATATGCGATGAAGATATAAAGTAAAAAATAGAGTTTCCCATTTAACCTATGGATCTTTTTAAGTTTTTCAATGTTATATTTTTTCTCTGACCTCCCGAAAACCTCGAACATGGTGAACATCTGAATAAAAGTCAAAAGGAGCAGCACAAGAGATAAAAAAGACTTCAATAAGAATATAGGCATAACAGTTCTCTTTATAAAGGGATAGGAAAAGACATAATCCCTTCGCTTCTCCCCTTCACCTCCTTTTCACATAAGATTCTACGGGAAAAGACAAATAAAAGGTATCAGGAGAAGTCTGATTTTTTTGTAAGTATTTATCTTACAGAAAAAATGTTTGCCGCTCTATAGCTTATCTCTTTAATTTTTTTGCAGCTTGCTCGTCAATCAACCACAGTATATTGTCCCGGATAGGCTGAACAAGGCCGGCAGGATACTGCATCGCCCTATCCTTCCTGCCCAAAATCTCCTGGATAATATCTGCTTTTGCCGAACCTGATGCTAATATGATTACCTGAGAACCATTGTTCAGAACAGGAAGTGTCAGCGTTATTCTCTGTTTTTGTTGCTTCTCAATGAAAACTGGAACAACAAGCCTGTCAGTTTCTCTGAGTGCTTCTGAATCAGGAAAGAGTGAAGCAGTATGCCCGTCTTTTCCAATCCCCAGAAGAATAAGATCAAAAGCTGGTAATGCAGACTTCCCGAAAAAAGTTCTTAAATCTTCTTCATATGCTCTTGCAGCTTTTTCAGGCTCCATTTCACCCTTCATTCTGCGTATATTCTCATCCGGCATCGGAAGTTTTGACAGGAGTATTTTGAAAACAAGCCCATAATTACTGTCTTCATGCTCCTTCGGCACGCACCGTTCATCTACCCAGAAAAAATAGACATGACTCCAGTCAATTTTCTCTCTATAAGAATCCGAACTGAGGAGGGCATATAACCTTCTTGGTGTGGAACCACCCGAGACTGCAACGGTAAACTTTCCTTTTGAGATAATACATGCTCTTGATATGTCTACAAAGATTTCTGCAGCCTTACGACTGAGATCTTCCAAGGTTGCAAATACTATGATCTGCATATAAATATAAAATTACAAGGGTCTCCATGAACGGCCGTCTCTTTCGATCAGGCTTTTTGCCGCCTCCGGCCCTGATGAACCAGCTTCATAGTTCGGGAATTTTTCAGCTTGTGTAAAGGACTCAAGCCTTTCTATAACAGGGGTCAGTAATGACCATGTCAGTTCCACCCCTTCCTGTCTTAAAAATAACATTTGATCCCCCCGCATGCAGTCAAGGAGGACCCACCCATAAGCGCTCATGAGGACACCCTTCTGGTATATAAAGTCCATGAAGACCGGCTCCAG
>DAITNM010000160.1:0-2157 GCA_036834585.1 Thermodesulfovibrionales bacterium
CCTGGAGTGAGTTCTTCTGTTGCAGCCCCTGCCTATGCAGGAATCCCCCTCACTCACCGGCTGTATTCATCATCCTTTGCGGTCATCCCAGGTTATGAGGATACAACGAAAGAAGAGAGCTCCATCGACTGGTCGAAGCTTGCTACAGGCGTCGGTACACTTGTATTTCTTATGGCTGTAAAGAATATAGACCTGATTACCAGAAAATTAATTGAGAACGGCCGCTTACCTGATACGCCTGTTGCAGTAATCAGATGGGGCACAAGGCCTGACCAGAGAACAGTTGTCGGAACATTAAAAAATATCAGTGAGATTATTAAAGATAAGGATATAAAACCACCTGCCACCATGGTTGTTGGTGATGTTGTAAAGCTCAGGGAGTCTCTGCAGTGGTATGAAAAAAAACCATTGTTCGGACATAGAGTACTCGTTACAAGAGAGCACATGGAAGGTTTTGAACCTCTGGAAGAACTCGGTGCTGAGATTATCGAATTTCCTACAATAGAGGTTGTTCCGCCAGTAAGCTATGAAGAGCTTGATAAATCAATCGGTAATATAAGTGCATATGACTGGTTGATCTTCACAAGCAGAAACGGAGTGAAATACTTTTTCAAAAGGTTCTTTGACAGAGATAGAGACATCAGAGATTTAAAAGGGATAAAAATCTGCGCTATAGGATCAAAGACAGCAAAAGAGATAAAAAACTACGGGATAAAGACAGATTTGGTTCCTGGTGAATTTAGCGCCGAAGGGTTGATAGAGGCTTTTGTTAAATTGAGCGGAAAGCAAACAGTACCCCCCCTTACCAAGGGAGGGATTGAGGGGGAGGCGTTAAAAGGTATGCGGTTTCTTTTGCCGCGAGCTGAGAAGGCAAGAGATATTTTTCCGGAAAAGATAAGGGAACTTGGTGGGAAGGTAGATATACCTGTTGCATACAGAACGATAAAACCAGAATCTCGTGGAAAGAGATTGAGGAGATTTTTAAAGGAGGGAAGGATTTCAATAGCTACCTTTACTAGTGCAGCAACCTTTACTAACTTTAAAGAGATAATGGGAGAGGATGCTGATGAGCTTCTCAAAGGAGTAGTCATAGCCGCTATAGGGCCTGTGACGGCAAAGGCTGTTAAGAAGGCAGGGCTTTATGCTGACATTATGCCAAAAGAGGCTACCATAGAGGCATTGGTTGAGGAGATTATCAATTGGACACTGAAGCGGAGCAAAAAATTGTTGAATTAGATGGTGAATGTTGGTGAGCCTTCCTGAGGTAGATACCCTCATCTTTTTCTTCATAAACAGAGACTTCCAGAACAGACTCTTTGATGTCATCATGCCATTCATCACAAACAACGTCTTTCTCCTGACGATTCCATTCATAGCATGGCTCTGTTACAAAGATAGAAAAAAGGCATGCCTTATATTGATACTCGGGTTAGCATCCTTTGCTTTAGCCGATTGGATATCACACTTTCTCAAGCATGTTTTTGAAAGGCCAAGGCCTTGCAACATACTCGAAGGTGTCCATCTCCTTGCTGGTTGTTCCAGATCTTATTCGATGCCGTCGAGTCATGCTGCAAACAGTTTTGCTTTCGTAGCACCATTTGTTATCCTTTATAAAAATAATATACGTTATGTCTTTCTTTTGATTGCTTTTCTTGTGAGTTTTTCGAGGATTTATATTGGTGTACACTATCCCTCAGATATTATTGTGGGTGCACTGTGCGGTGCAGGGTTGGCACTGTCTCTCGTAGCCCTTTATAACAGGGCATATAGACGATATCAACTAAAACCTTATTCAACAGTCCTCTTTGTCTTCCTCCTTGCCATCAGTGTTTTCCGGATATATTACATCCAGCAAGGGCCTCTTGATCTGAGCCCTGATGAAGCTCATTATTGGGAATGGTCCCGGAGGCTTGATTGGAGCTATTACTCAAAAGGTCCGATGATTGCATATCTCATATATATAGGTACAGCGATACTTGGAGATAATGTTTTTGGTATCAGAGTTATGGCGGTAATCTTCTCTGCCCTCAGCAGCGTCTTTATATATGCGTTGGGGAAGAACATGTATGATAAAAGGGTCGGCCTTTTATCGGCAATACTGCTTCAGATAATACCTCTCTTCTCGACTTATGGGATCATATTCACCATAGATTCACC
>DAITNM010000161.1:0-2155 GCA_036834585.1 Thermodesulfovibrionales bacterium
ATTCCCGCTTGTCGGGAATCCTTCTTCCTTTTCAAAGAAAGATTCTGGACAAGCCAGAATGACAGAATAAAGTAACCCTGAGCAAGACTATAGAGAATATCAAGTTTAAAAATCATGGATATAATGATATAAGATAAGTTCTGTAAATCTCCACTAACAGACAATATTTATATCACAAAATACTGTAAAATGTATTCACTTCTGAGAAATGTATAAGGAGGGTTCTTTTATGCTGAAAAGAATAGACCCAACAAAGACAGAAAGCTGGCAGAATCTCACTGCACATTTTAGAAAAATAAAGACCATCCACATGAAAGACCTTTTTACTGCTGATCCCAAACGATTTGAAAAATTTTCCATCCAATTCAATGATATCCTTGTGGATTATTCCAAGAACAGGTTTACTGAGGAGACTTTAACACTCTTTCTCGAATTAGCAGAAGAGGTAAATCTCAGAGATGCAATTGAGAGAATGTTCACCGGTGATAAAATCAACGAAACAGAAAACAGGGCTGTCCTCCATGTTGCTCTGAGGAACAGGGAAAACACACCTATTTATGTAGATGGAAAGGATGTGATGCCTGAAGTGAATAGAGTTTTAAAAAAAATAGAAGCCCTCTCCATCCAGGTTATCACAGGCGGCTGGAAGGGATATACTGGGAAGAGGATATCTGACATTGTTAATATCGGTATTGGTGGATCAGACCTCGGACCGGCTATGGTAACGGAATGTTTGAAACCATATGCAAAGGAAGATATATCAATCCATTTCATATCAAATGTAGATGGAACTCACATTACAGAAACTCTTAAGAGGCTTCATCCGGAAACGACTTTATTTATGATTGCTTCCAAGACCTTTACCACGCAGGAAACCATGACCAATGCATTCTCAGCGAGGAGATGGTTCTTAAACCATGCGAAAGACCAGAAACACATTGCAAGACACTTTGTAGCAATATCGACGAATATCGAAAAAGTAGAAGCCTTTGGCATAGACAGAGACAACATGTTTGTCTTCTGGGACTGGGTAGGCGGTCGTTATTCTCTCTGGTCAGCAATCGGATTATCGATTGCATGCTACATCGGATATGAAAACTTTACAGAATTGCTGCAAGGCGCTTTCGACATGGACCTCCATTTCAGACACACTCCTTTTCAAGAAAATATCCCTGTGATCCTTGCACTTATTGGTATCTGGTATGTGAATTTCTTCGGTGCTCAGACTGAAGTCATTTTACCGTATGACCAATATATGCAGTGTTTCCCTGCTTACTTTCAGCAGGGAAACATGGAGAGTAATGGAAAGTCCATTGACCGAAATGGCAAGAAGGTAACGTATCAGACAGGCCCAATTATATGGGGTGAACCAGGAACAAATGGCCAGCATGCATTTTATCAATTAATCCATCAGGGGACAAAACTGATCCCTGCGGATTTTTTGGCACCTGCAATCAGCCATAATCCTCTGGGAGAACATCACCCTATTCTCCTGTCGAACTTTTTCGCTCAAACCGAAGCACTCTTACAGGGAAAGACAAAAAAAGAAGTTATTCAAGAATTGAAAAAAGAAGGCAAGACAAAAGAGGAAATTCAAAAACTCTACCCTTATAAAGTATTTGAGGGTAATAGACCAACAAATACAATTCTCTTTAAGCAACTAACGCCGAGGATTTTAGGAAGCCTTATTGCAATGTATGAGCACAAGATCTTTGTCCAGGGAGTTATCTGGAACATTTTCAGCTTTGATCAGTGGGGTGTTGAGCTCGGAAAACAACTGGCCCAGAGAATCTTGCCAGAATTAAGAGATGATAAACCGGTTGATTCACATGATTCTTCTACAAATGGAGTGATAAATTTCTATAAGAATATGAGGAAGATATAACCTTAAGCTAATGGTTCGATATTTTAAGTCAGAGATCCAAATTTTGAAACAATTTTGCGATTATAGTGTTGGATATCACAACACCCTTACGGGTTAATCTGAATGCATCATCTCTCACCTCGATATGACCGCTATCGATCATCTCCCTGCAAGCAAGCAGGATATCCAATCCTTCGTTTTGAGCATGTTTAATGCTGATTCCCTGTGTTTTCCTTAGCCCGAGAAATATCCATTCCCTGAGACTATCCTGTAATGTAAGGTATATTTTAT
>DAITNM010000162.1:0-1780 GCA_036834585.1 Thermodesulfovibrionales bacterium
TTTGAGTAGAAGTCTTCCATCCCCGCTCTGTTTTCTTGTTAGGGGGCCCGGAGAGCCCGTTGCCTCACATAAAAATCTATCTGAAAGTAGTATTCGTTGCCTCATCAAAAATCTATTCGAAATGTTTCCGAGTTTTAAGATTGTTTTATTCTGATATTTATTTAACTTCATCCGAAAAATGGCTTTCATATTTGCCTTATAATCGCTTTTCTTGAGCTGACCCATGTCTGGCTATCTCCCTTTCTTTGGCAGATCCTTTTTAATGGCAGCATTGTCTATAAGTCTATTTTGCAGTTTTGTTATCTTTCTCTTTAGCTCTGCAGGGTTTAGTTTAGCATAAAGCTCACGCATCCTGGATTTGTTCTCCTCTGGTATAAGTGGTGACTGTAAAACCCTCTGATAGGGTGTCTGGGGTTTGTCATGTCTCTTTACAACCCTGCTCCCTATTCTCGTCTTCTCAACCAGCTTCATCACCGGCTGAAAATAATTAGTATAAAACCTCAGATGCCCGTAAAGCTCATTAAGAATTGCAAGCTCTTCTTCTGTATCATATCTTTGATATCCAACGGCCCTCCTGACTACAGAATAGTTCTTCTGCTCTACATAGCAGTTATCGTTCTTCCTATATTTCCTCGACCTGGTAAAGGTGATCTTATTCTCCTTGCAGAATCGAAACAGATGGTCATTGATAAACTCAGACCCATTGTCTGAATCTATCCCCAGTAAATCAAATGGCAGATGCACCCTTATGTCCTTTAATGCCTCAAATACCCATGCTTGCGCTTTATTCCTGACCGCCTGTGTCTCTGTCCAGCCTGTACATACATCTACTACATCAAGGGTCTGTATAAAATCACCCCTCGCATCCCCGCCCTCATGCCCTACAAGATCTATCTCCACAAACCCAGGACGCTGCTCATCCCATTCCGAAAACGTCCTTATCGGTATCTGATTCTTAAGAAGGGTACCAGGCTTTGTATGTGACCGGCCCTTTATATTATCCTTCTTCTTCTCTTCAGATAATAACCGGTCTATGGTGGCAGCACTTATCTTAAGAAGCTTCCCCCTTGTCATGCGGTCAAGCTTTATCTCTTTATGCATCTCTAATTTTGCAATGATCTCCTTTAATACCGGAGCAAGCCTCTTACCGCAAATACAGTCCATTATAAACCATATCTTCCTTAAAACATGAAAAACTCCTTCATCATATATCCTATGCTGTACCCTCTCTGCCTTCTTTGTAATATCTCCTTCTACTACGGTATCCTTTGAGATCCTTATCCTCTTACCATGACTCCTTAGCAGGTATGCAGCATAACAACGAGTGTATCCCGTTAGCTCCATGAATTCCTTAAGAATGTTCCCCTTGTGCTTTTTACCACCTTTCTGATACCTCGATGCAACCACCCTTACAACTGATCGTCTCTCTTTCATCGTTAACCTCATCTCCACCTCCTGTATTAAAAATCCCAGGAGATAATTGTGCGGATTTCGAATAGATTTTTAAATGAGGCAACGATTCAGTTTCAAATAGATTTTTGATGAGGCAATTCGCTTATTGACACCATTCTCTGCTAATTGCTATAATACTTCTATGGGGTAAGTACATACTTACTTGTCCTTATATCAAATACGTACCCGGGAGGAGGATTCATTGACAACACAATGGAGCGAAGATTTTAAAACAGGCATTGAAGAAATTGATCTTCATCATGAAGGTCTGTTTGAGCAGATTAACAGATTGGTTGCTGCCTTTGAACAAGGAAGAGAGGAAGCTCCC
>DAITNM010000162.1:1798-2143 GCA_036834585.1 Thermodesulfovibrionales bacterium
GGATTTCTTGTATCTCATTTTGCATTAGAAGAAGTGCTGATGAGAAAGCTGGCCTATCCGGACTATGCATTGCATTATGATGAACACATACAAATTGCAAACAATTTCTCCCGTATCATGAACCTGCTTGAAGATGGAGAGATTACTCCTCATCTTGCATCTGTCGCTATGAATTATATCAATAATTGGATGAAGTCATATACCTCTCATTTAAACCACGCAGACAGGCACCTCACGGATTTCCTGAAAACAAGATGGCAGGAAAAATTGCCGGCTGTGGGATAGAATAATAGTATGCGCGTTGCAGATCTGGGAAGAAAGATACTGTTACTCCTCTTATCCCCT
>DAITNM010000163.1:0-2106 GCA_036834585.1 Thermodesulfovibrionales bacterium
ATTTTAGATATCTTGCAGCTTGTTGCTGGAGTATCCTTTATTTTCTTTACCTTGCAAATACTGTCGGGTAATTATAAATTATAAGCATGGAAGAAGGTAAGAAATATTGTCTATGCTGTGGTGAGGATGTTCCTTACAATGTGGTAGTAAGAAACGAGAGAAGGGAACTTACATGTTCTTATTGTGGTTTTACACTGGATATAGAGAACCTCTGGGAAGATACAAAGAGTTCTATAAATACATATGCTCTTATTGCAGAGGATTCGAAATTTACAAGAACGCTTCTTAAGGAGCTGATATTGAAAAAGGCAATAGCCAGTGAGGTTATAGCAGTAACAAATGGCCTCGAGCTCATCTCAGAGTATACGAAGATATTTAAAAGAAATGTCAGGGTTAGCTTTGCAATAATTGACCTTAATATGCCAGTGATGGACGGCCTTACTGCTGCAAGGACTTTGAGGGCACTCGAAGAGAAGGACAGCATAATAAAGGTTCCGATTGTATTCTTTTCAGGTGTAAAGGCTGATGAAGGTCTTAGAAGGCAGATGGAACTTCTTGCACCTGCAAATTATGTCAATAAGGGGAGTGACCCTGATCCGGAGAATCTTGTAAAGAGGGTGCAAGGACTTTTAAGCTTCATCTCCCAGCATTATCAGAATATTTAGGAAAATTATGAAATATCAAATTGGGAAGACTGGGCGAGTTGTTGTTGCAAGGTTTGAGGACAAAGAGGATGTTCTTAAGAACATTGCTGATATTGCAAAAAAAGAGAATATAAGAAGTGCGGTATTCTATTTAATCGGGGGTCTCAGGCAGGGTAGGGTTGTTGTTGGACCGGAAAAGGAAGAGCTGCCTCCGAAACCTGTATGGAAGGAGATAAAAGAGAGCCATGAGGTTTTGGGCATAGGCACCATATTCTGGCAGGAAGACGATCCAAAGATCCATTTCCACGGAGCATTTGGGAAAAAGGATATGATAAAGGTTGGCTGCCTCAGGGAAACCTCTGAGACATTCCTTGTAATTGAGGCAATTATTATTGAGATAGAAGGTGTTACTGCCCGAAGAGAGCTTGATCAGGCATCAGGGTTAACTCTTTTAAAGTTATAGAGGAATAGCTTTGATGAAAAGGAATTTAATCTTTTGTCTTTTGCTTTAAAAGTTCTACTACCTCTTCATCACTTACCTGTGTAAAATCCTGATAATAATTGCCAACAGCTGCAAAATCAACAGGTGTTTCAGGACAGACCCATTCATCAACCGTCTTCTTAATCTCTTCTTCTGCATCTTTCGATGAAACAGGCAGGGCAGCAACAAGCCTGAGTATTTTTTCATTTTTCAAAGTTGATATAGCAGCCTTTATAGTTGCACCGGTTGCGACACCGTCATCAACCAGTATAATAATCTTTCCATCAAGAGGGGGAATACCTTTTCCGCTGCGATAAAGGGTTATCCTTCTTGAAATCTCTTTCTTCTGCCTTGAAATTTCCTCTTCAATATATTCCTTTGAAACCGTGTATGTTGATATTATGTCTTCATTTAATACAACAGCACCTGTCTCAGAGACTGCACCTATGGCCAGCTCAGTCTGACCCGGGAAGCCGATTTTTCTGATTATTATTATATCGAGAAGACAATTCAATGCCTTTGCGACTTCATACCCAATAACAACCCCGCCCCTCGGAAGGGCAAGCACAAGCACATCTTCTCTGTCTTTGTATTCTGTCAGCCTCGAAGCAAGCTGCAGCCCCGCATCTTTTCTATCTTTATAAATAATGTTACTTACCTCATTTTTACACGTATCTAATTAAAGTGTGTTTACAAATTGCCTTTGCGTCATTCCCGCTTCCGCAGGAATGACAAAAAACCTGAGTTTATGAACAGGCTCTTATTAAAGCATAGGTAAAAATGATTTAGTTTGCAACTCCCTGTCAGGCACGGTCACGTCAAAGTCATCTCCATTTTGTCATTCCCGCAAGCGAAGCGCGTCGGGAATCCTTCTTCGGACAAAGAAAGATTCCGGACAAGCCGGAATGACAGATAAAAAACTTAAAACAAAGAAAAGACTTTTACAGCAACGAGTTAGCTTCAACAATGACATGACCGTGT
>DAITNM010000164.1:0-2087 GCA_036834585.1 Thermodesulfovibrionales bacterium
TGTCTCGCAAGAGCCTTCCTAAAGAACTCTATGAGGACCTCTTCTGCCTCGGTGAGGGTTAGACCATGCAGATCAATATAATCCTGTATAGAAAAATCTCCCTTATGAAGTCTTTTCGCAAGGTCTTTTCTTGCCCCTGGTCTTGTCCACTCAATATATTCTCCTGTATCCGACAAACGTATTTTCTTTTTGCCATGGACTATTTCCTTCAGGACCTCAATGTCATCTTCTGATTGGTGAGAGGGGATCTTCATTATTGCAGGGCTGCTGTATGGAATTTTTCTGAATTCCTGCTTTTCTCTTACATCTGCCATGGCCTCGAGAAATATATCTTCATCGGTCTTGTCACTTTTTGGCAGTTTTTTAATTTCGAGAATGTTTTTGAGTTCTTTGAATGAACTGAGTGAGCGTGTTAGTGTTTGTTTCTTCATTGTTACACCTCCACTACTCTGTGAGGAATACAAAAAGTTACCTTTAATTATTATGTGCTATTTAGCACAGATAATGAAAGTCGTATAAGGCCTTTCATTATCTATCAAAAGTATAGACTGAAGCTTTTTCTATAATCTTGGACCTCTGCTGCTCTTTTAACCACCGGTCATAGATTATCTCCCCAAACAAGATGGATAACAGAGCAAGTCCAAAACCACCTATGACATCGACAACATAATGGTATCTGCAATACACGGTGGAAAAAATGAGGGCTGTCACAACAGGCAAGAATACCCAGAAGAGACCTCTCTTGAATCTATAGGCAAGGTAGAGAACGACTAAAGCTATAGCAGTATGCCCACTCGGGAAGGCGTCTCTTTTTATACCTTCAAGCTGATTCAGGAGATTTTGTATCGGCTCCGCAACAAAAAGCCCCCGGAGTTCAGTAGTCTGCAAATGGTTTATCGTGAACCGAGGTCCGATAGCCGGCATTAGAATATAGCCGAGGTAGGAAAGATAGAAACAAAAGAGAATCAGAAATAATGTCCTGTCAAATTCTCTCCTTTGATTATTCCGGAGGAGGGTGACGCCAAAAATTATCGGTATGAAATAGTATGTTGAATAGGCAAGTTGAAGTACATCAGTCAGGAGAGGACTCATGATCTTCTCAAGCATAACTGTAGGATGACCCTGAAAGAGCATATAATCAAATCTGATAAGTATTGGATCTATATCCTCCGGATTTATATAGTGTACAAGACTGCCGAGGCTGTCAAAGATCATCAGCACACAGATCGTCGGAAAGATTACGTCATGAAAAATGCCTAAAAAATTATTGCGATTTTTAGCCTTGATGGTAATAACCTGGGAAACGGTCAGAATGAGATAAATACTTAAAAGGATGGGAGACTTCGGCACATGTTCATAAAATATTATTGTTAGCACCAAGAGAAATAAAAGGAAAAGGATTGTCACTGCATCAGCGGGTCTCAGCCCAAAGATTACTTTTCTCATCAGAGCTTATGTAATATATTCCTTATTGCTTTTTCTTTTTTCGACAGCATCCTTGGACTGCCTTTTCTGCTGGTCTGAACATATTCTTCGACATATTCTTCTTCATACATGTTTTCCTTTTCAGTCTGTATTTTCGCAATAGCATTCATAAAATCTTCTGAAGATATTGGCACAGAACCTGATGCCCATGCACGGGCTGCTATGTCCCTGTCTGATGTCACTACAATCCACCCGCGCCTTTCAGAGGAAATTATGCGTTTTATGACAGAATCAGCTTTCTCTCCCATCCTTGAGTAAATCACCTTTATCCCGCCAATAACAGAATGATTTTCCTGGGCGCCTCCTGTTTTCCATCCGTCAAAAACAACAATAAGGGCATGACCTTTTTTTTTGTGGTATTCAATGAGGGACTCAATCAGCTTATTCCTCTGATTTTCAAGGTCTTTATGCTGGATCCCAATCAGGTTATAACCGTCAATGATGATCGAGGAAATGGCAAACCTCCTCAAACATTATATAGCTCGGGAGTAGATCCGTAACTGGATACAGACCTGGTTACCTCTTCATTATTGAAGCGGTCCCTTCATAAGACGAATGTCATCTATCCATGCTGTGCCCTTACCATCAATAATCAGGTTAAG
>DAITNM010000165.1:0-1989 GCA_036834585.1 Thermodesulfovibrionales bacterium
AAAAGATTGATGAGGTGCTCCTCCATGGATTTAAGAAGATAGCTTTATTAGAGGTCCTTGAGGTACAAATCATTCCCTATCTTGACGATAAGGGTAAAGTAAAAAGACTAATAACCATTTTTACACCAATAGATAAAAAGTCTTTTTACCATGGAGGGTAGGGGTAATAATTGCCCCCTGAACTTTCACGCATTGCTCATGAGGGTATAATGATTTTGAGAAGTCCTTCAGGAAAAAGTTTCGAGGAACTCCTGGTCAAAAATAAAATCCTGACTGAAGAGAGACTGCAGGAGTTCTCTATAAAGGTTGTTAAAGAGAAAAAGAGTATTGAACAGGTTCTCCTTGAAACCGGATTTGCTGAGGAAACGCTAGCTACAGTGAAGGCAGAATACCTCGGCTATGAATTTTTGGATCTCTCCGCTTATCCAGAGCCCCCAGCGAAGTTTCTGAAACAGATGAAACCCGCATATGCAAAGAACTATAAAGTGTTGCCTCTCATGTACAAAGACGATACCCTCACTATTGCTATGGTTGAACCCAGAGATTTCATGGCATTGGATGAAGTAGTCCGTCTTTACAGGGGAGCAAAATTCAGGATACATGATGTAAGGGTTATGATGACAACATCGCAGCAACTCTTTGCAGCGATTGACAGATTCTATGCAATTCCAAAAGAAGAAGTTGAGATGCGAAGTATCCTGACACAGGTAGCAGAAAGCTTCCAACCCAGGGTTGAGATTGCAGAGGTAGCGCGTGAGGATGCCACAGAAAACAGTGGTCCCATTGTCATGCTTACCAATAAAATAATTGAGAAAGCATTTAAAAAAGGAGCCAGTGACATTCACCTTGAACCTGCCCCAGACTATCTGCGCGTGCGATACCGCATAGACGGAGAGCTTTCAGAGGTAATGATGGTGCCAAAATATGCACAGGACGCCCTCATAACAAGATTGAAAATAATGTGTGATATGAGGATAGATGAAAGACGGCAGCCCCAGGATGGAAAAATAGACTTTACAAAATATAACCCTGTTACTACGATAGACCTTCGCGTTTCTACAGTGCCAACACCCTACGGTGAAGATATCGTAATGAGAATATTGGACAAGAAGAGCACTGTTCTTTCCCTTGATATGCTTGGATTCAATGAATACAACATGAAATTATACAGAGAGGCCATCAGTACACCTTATGGTGTCATTCTCCACGTTGGTCCTACAGGGAGCGGCAAGACAACCGCCCTGTATGCTGCGCTCAAAACTCTGGATACTCCCCATGTGAAAATAGTTACTGCAGAGGACCCTGTAGAGTATACCCTTGGAGGTCAGATAATACAGAGCCATATTAACTTTGTTGCAGGATATACGTTTGCAAAAGCAATAAGGGCATTTATGCGGCACGACCCCGACATTATCCTGATAGGAGAGGTGAGAGACCTGGAGACAGCAAAAACCATGGTTGAAGCCTCTTTAACCGGACATCTCGTCTTTTCTACACTTCATACCAATGATGCCGTTGGAACAGTAACAAGGCTTACGGAGATGGGCATTGAGCCATACCTTGTTGCAGACTCATTAGTGTTAGTCTGCGCGCAAAGACTTGTAAGAAGGATTTGTCCGAAGTGTAAAGAGCCTTATATCTTAACAAACGAAGAGGTCGAGTTAGCAAAGGGTGATATCAAACCAGGGACAACCCTCTACAAGGGGCAAGGTTGTAATTCCTGTGATGGAATCGGGTACAAGGGACGAACAGGGATATTCGAACTCCTCTCAATGAACAAGAAGTTGACAAGTCTCTTGATAAAAGGAGCAACTTCTGTGGAATTGGAGAGAACAGCCAGGGAAGCAGGGATGAGGACATTAAGACAGGATGCCATAGAAAAGGCATTAACAGGCATTACGACTCTTGAAGAGGTTGTTACAACAACCCTTAGTGAGGGATAATCATGATAACTTGGAGATGATAACCAGACATTTCAACGCCATGAAA
>DAITNM010000166.1:0-1988 GCA_036834585.1 Thermodesulfovibrionales bacterium
CTTGTTTCATCCGAGAGGGCTTTGAAGATTTTCAATAAATCATTCATAATGCTTTTTTTATGTGTCTACCATAAAAGCATGTTTATATGTTCAAACGTTATCACCATCGTAAAAAAATGTAGTACTACTTATAAACTCCTTAGTAAGCAACAAAAAGGATTCCTTTTCATAATTAACATTTTTTAATATATAAACATAATTTTATATGTTATGTCAACCTCCCCCTTACTTCACCTCCTTAGCAAGGAGGGTTTGGGGAGGTATCAAGCTAAGAATTGGAATTGGCTTACAAATTCTCAAATGCAGTGATAACCATTGCAAGTATCGATTGCGCCTGTCATTGCGAGGTCGTTTCGACCGTGGCAATCTCTTCAGAAAAGGGCAAGATTGCTTCGTTTCACTCGCAATGACAATTCTTATCGCTGGATTTGGGAAATTATTTACAATTCTGTGGTTTGGAAGAAGTCAATGGTGTGTTCTCTTAAAACAACCGGAATTATTTACTCACTAACTGAGGGACTTGTTTTGGGGGAAAGTTTGTCAAGGTCAGAAGATTCGAGCGTGTTCTCTTCTGGTGAAGATTCTTCGATAGAATCATTTTTACCTTCTTCTATAACCTCCTCGTATTCAGGCACGACAATTCCCCGCCTTATCATAATGCTGTATATAAGGTCGGAACGATGGACAACATATCTGCTATCTCCTAAAGGATTGTATCTTCTCGGATTCGGCAGGACAGCAACCAATCTTGCTGATTCTACCGGGTCAAGTTCAGAAGCAGATTTCCCATAGTAATGTTTGGCTGCAGCTTCAATACCAAATATGCCTTCCCCCCACTCAGCAATATTCAGGTAGAGTTCGAGGATCCTCCTTTTGCTTAAGACCTTTTCCATCCTCCAGGTGATCATAGCCTCTCTCAGTTTTCGCAGGGGACTTTTAGAAGGCGAAAGGTAGAGGTTCTTTACGAGCTGCTGAGAAATAGTGCTTCCACCGAATTTGAATTTCCCTGCCTTTATATCCTTATCGATTGCTTTCCTGATTGCCTCATAATCAAAACCTTCATGGCTCCAGAACTTATCATCCTCACCTATTAAAACAGCCTTGATCAGGTAGGGCGAGACAGAAGACAGAGGAACCCATATCTGAGTTATCCTGTATTTTTTGCCTCTTTTTTGACACTCATCTTGACGATATTGCATAAGCGCAGTCTTCTTTGGATTTTTCTTTTTGAGTCTTGACACATCAGGCGTGAAAATCAGATAAACTGCAGTTAAAAAAGCAGATACTGCAACAATGATGAGGACAAGACGTTTCAAGGAGGGTCTCTGGATCACCTGTTAAGTTAGTATCTCTGTACCAATCCCGCTTTTTGTGAATATCTCAAGGAGGAGACAGTGAGGGACTCTTCCATCAATGATATGAGTCTTGGATACGCCGCCTTCTAATGATTGAAGACATGCCTGCACCTTTGGCAGCATGCCTCCTGCAATAGTCCCATCCTTAATGAGCTTTTTAATATGCTGCTTTGTCAAGGTAGGAATTATCTTGTCTTTTTTGTCTTTTACTCCGGGGACATCAGTCAGAAGGATGAGCTTTTCAGCCTTCATTGAAGAAGCGATAAAAGAAGCAACAGAATCAGCGTTTATATTCAATGTTTCACCTTCCTGACTTATCCCTATTGGAGATATGACCGGGATGAAGCCTTCTCTTTCGAGGCTGAGAAGTATATGCGTATCAACATGTGTAACTTCTCCAACAAGACCAAGGTCTATTTTTTTATCCTTACCTTTTTCAGAGGATATCTTTAAAAATTTTCTTTTTGCCTTGATGAGTCCTGCGTCTTTACCACTCAGACCGACTGCTTTTCCACCGTGGGCGTTCATTAAGGAAACGATCTCCTTATTGATCAAACCCCCAAGGACCATCTCAACGATATCTATTGTTTCCTTATCGGTAACCCTTTGGCCCTGGACAAAAGCCGGCTTTTT
>DAITNM010000167.1:0-1944 GCA_036834585.1 Thermodesulfovibrionales bacterium
GGAAAACTGTTTAAATTCATTTTTAAAGATGATGTCTGTAATCAGCATAGATGAACATTTTATGAGGATGGCGCTTGACGAAGCCTCAATAGCCTACAATGAAGGAGAAGTCCCGGTAGGAGCTGTTCTTGTAAAAGATGGTAAGGTCATTTCTAAGGCACACAACCAGAGAGAGGATTCAAAAGATCCGACAGGGCATGCCGAGATTATCGCCCTTAAACACGGCTCAAGGGAAGAGGACAATTGGCGATTAACAGGTTTCACTCTGTATGTAACAAAAGAACCTTGCATTATGTGTGCAGGAGCAATGGTAAATGCAAGACTCGGCAGGCTTGTCTACGGATGCAAAGATGATAAGGGTGGCGCTGTCGGCAGTTTATACAATATTCTTTCAGACAAAAGACTAAACCACCAGGTAGAAGTAGTATCGGGGATCCTTGAGGAGGAATGTTCAGAGATATTAAAAAGGTTCTTCCAGCACCGCAGATAGCTTAACTACTTGTCACTGTTTACAGGGTTACCTGAAATTCCAATTCTTTATCGCTCCGGAGGAATCTCTTTCTTAAAACTTTAACAGTTACTGTCTCACCTATTTTCTTATCAAAAAGAGCAATCTTTACATCTTCTATCGATTCTATCTTCCAGTCATCTATGGAGACAAAAGTATCATCTTTTTTTATTCCTGCCTTCTGTGCCATGCTTCCGGGCAGAAGGTCTTTTACTTTTATTCTTCCTTCTTCTTCCTGAAGGAGAACTCCCAGTTTCGGAGAAACAGGCGGCGTGATGGGGGTTGGGAAAAGAACAAAGTCCCCCATATCCGAATCAAGTTCTCCATCGATACCATTTATCAGTGTTGCATAGTCTTTCCCTGTAAGACGGGCTGTCCTTTTCGGGATACCTGAGCTGAACATGATGTGTTGTCCACCTGCAAGAACAACCATCTGGTAGTCTGGGTGGTCACTCAGAAATTGTGCAATTGAGTGTGCCATGGTTTCATCCCAGAGGATCTGAGACTGATAGAAATATTCAAAGTTTCTTATAGCTGATCTTTCATGGAGTTGAAATACCTTTTTTACCCTTTCTCTATAATCCTCATCCGTCATATCCATATCCTGAGGAATCTCTTTCCTTTCTTCAGGTGTAAGAGCGTCAAGCCCTCCGGCCGCAACTTTCTTAATGATCTCTTCCTGCAGGTTGAGCGCAATAATGGGAATTCCCTTTGCTCTTGCAAATTCGATGATCTCACGGTAAAGGTTATACTCAAACTTCCATCTCTTGAAATACTCTGATGCCTTTAAAAATTCCTTTTCACTTATGGAACCCGAGAGATAATCGTCAAGGGCCTTCTGGAAAGGTCGCTGGAACATCTCCATGCCAATGACAACCTTTTTCCCCTTTTGCAGGAGTTCCATAATTACTTCTAACTGAACCTTGTGGTCCTCGTAACTGGTATGTCTCTCCCCTATGAATATAACGTTCTTGTCGATAACTGTATCAATGATCTCTGTGAGACTTATGTATTTCCTGGGGTTTATTCCCAACACAGGTTCATAGAGGCTGATAACAATTCCGCGCTCTGATTTTTCCGTTTCTTTCTCAATATTTTCTCCACCTTTGAACCTCAGGAGAGAGTATTTTCCATAGCGGAACAATTTTCTCACTACCGGATCAATCTCTTCTTTTGTGTCTCCATCAGCATAAGCAACAACCTTTTTGGTATTTAAAGGGTTTTGTTTCACAACAAGGGTAAACCCGGCTTCTGGTCTGCTGACTTGCCCGAAGAGCCTTTTGAGAACAGGGCTTTCAGAACTGAGAATGAGAAGAGAGGAATCTCTGATATCTTCATCTTTAACTTCCTTCTCTTCTTTTGCAACAAATCCTTCTTTTGAGAATATCTCGATTAACTCAGCATATTTTTCTTTTTCATTTTCTTGAAAAATGATA
>DAITNM010000168.1:0-1927 GCA_036834585.1 Thermodesulfovibrionales bacterium
TATTCCTTTTTCATCTCAGAACGCACTTCTACGCCATTCTTCAGCATCTTGTGGATGGGGCAGAGGCGGGATATCTGAAAGAGCTTTTGCTTCTGCTCAGCGGTGAGATTGCCAAGGAAGCGAAGCTCCATGGTTATGTATTCACTGTATTCTTTGACCTTCTCGCAGTTCTCACAGTCTTTTTTATAATCCCTTTCATAATCCAGCTCTACCTGGACCTCTTTCAGGTCAAGGCCATGGTTCATGGCATAAACAAGGAGGATGTCGGTCGTGCAGGAACCCAAACCGGCCAGCAGCAACCCGTAAGCATTCAAGGCATGGGAGACGCTCACAGACGTCAGTTTGCCGGATTCCTCATCCTGGGCCCATAATGACACCTCAAATCTGTTGTTTTTATGAAGGATGATCCTTTCAGACATTACAACACCTCCACCCTGTTCCTGCCGTCATTTTTTGCTTTGTAAAGGGCCTTGTCGACCCGTCTGATAAAACTGTCTATGCTGTCATCTTTCCGGAACTCCGTTACCCCGAAGCTGCAGGTGACAGTGTCTACAGCTTGAAAGTGGTTTGCTTCAATCGCCTTTCTTACCTTCTCCGCCATTTTTTTTGTTCCATTAAGATCGGATTGGATTGCAAGCATCATAAATTCTTCACCGCCCCACCTTGCGAAGAGGTCCTGTTCCCTCACCGTCATGGTCACAACAGCGCTTACATCCTTCAGAACCTGATCGCCGATGGAGTGTCCATATGTATCGTTTATCTTTTTGAAATGATCAATGTCGAGCATAATCAGTGAAAGGGGCATTGGATAACGCTTGATCCGTGTGATCTCAGTCAGTAGTGCGCTGGAGAATTTTGCCCTGTTGTAGATCCCGGTCAGACTATCTGTCATTGCCTGAAACTCGAAGTCCTTCCTCTCTTTTTCGATCTCTGTGACATCAATGAAAGAATAAAGGTAAGATTCCAACTCTGGAAAGGCGTTACAGGATACCATATAAAATTTATCAGGAACGGTCTTAGACCTTTTCGAGAATAGTTTGACTATGTTGTAGCATGCCGGTTTTTCTATTACATGACTTGTCAGCAGCCTGTTTGCCTTATCATCTTGGGTTCCTCTGATGATATCGTCAAAAAAATCACCTATCTCTTGATAGTGGTCCTTGAACTCCTCCACAGATGTGTGACCCAGAAAGTCCAGGAGCCTCTTGTTGATGTATTCTATCTTTCCCTTTCTTGTTGTAATCATATAGAAGGGGCAGCTGTCCAGGATAAATCTTATATATCTGCTTTCAGTTTCGATCTCTCTGCGCTGTAGGAGACAGGTGGCGCTTTTTTTTATCGCGTCGATAAGCATCTTGGAGTCGGTCGGCTTGAGAACATATCTATCGATGCCCAATTCTATTGATCTAATAAAATAATCCGGTTCATTGTGCCCCGTAATAATGATAACCGGGACATCCTCTTTTATTTTCCTGATGGCTGCGATCATTTTGAGACCATCCATTTTGGGCATGTTGATATCTGTAATAACAATATCCGGGTTTAATTCCCGAAACTTTTCAACCCCCTCAAAACCATTGGATGCAGTATAAACTGTGCCAATTCGCCTCTTCAGGATTTTCGCCAGCACATCCCTGATTTCTGCCTCATCCTCTACGTATAAAACAGAAATGTCTTTTAATGAATTTGAATTCATAGTCATATTACAGGTTCCTCCGGGCAGCCTCGTTTCTCCCTGCCTTAGTTGTAGTTTTATAGAAGATTAACATAAGTATAATGCAGCAGAGGGTGTTGTCAAGAAACCGTACGCATTAATAGGGGAGGCCCTATATTTTCTATAATACGTATTATACTGCATAGAAAAATATCAACAGAAAATTCAATACAAACATACTTGACAATTATTAAAGATAAACTAAGCTTTGAA
>DAITNM010000169.1:0-1856 GCA_036834585.1 Thermodesulfovibrionales bacterium
ATGAGAAATGTGAGGGGATAAAAGTCCTGAATCCGCCTGGTGAGACATACCAGTTAGGCGGTTCCTGGTAGATTCCTTCAAATGCCTTGCACCAATCATATTTACGTTATCAGAGAGAAAGATTAAAATATCCTTGTGAAAGATTCGGAAAAAGAAGATCTGCCGTCAAATACAAAAACACATATTGAGCAATTCCTGAAATATCTTGAGGTCGAAAGGGACGCATCACCTCATACACTCAGGGCCTACAGGAAAGACCTTGAAGAGTTTTTCAGGTTTGTAGATATAAAACCTGAAAATGTAGAGCTTGCAGATGTTCGTGGTTTTATTGCCGGGCAGATAAAAAACGGGTTGAATAAAACAACCGTTAGCAGAAGGCTCGCAAGTATACGCTCGTTTTTCAAATTCCTCCACCGGGAAGGCTACAAAAAATTAAACCCTGCAAAACTTGTCCCCAACCCTAAAACACCAAAACTCCTCCCCAGATTTCTTTCTGTTGATGATGCTTTTTCGCTTGTTGAAAAACCTGACGGGCCGGGGTTGTTATCAGCACGTGACAGAGCAATTCTGGAACTTCTCTATTCAAGTGGTCTCAGGGTAAGTGAGCTCTCAGGACTTGATGCAGAGGATATCAATACAAAGGAAGGGTTATTAAAGGTAAAAGGCAAGGGGAAAAAAGAGAGGATCGTTCCTGTTGGTTCAAAGGCTCTCGATGCTATTAAATCGTATTTGGTTGAAAGAATTCCGCTTAAAAGGAAAGATAAGGCTTTGTTTCTGAACAGATCAGGATCGAGGCTGACAGATAGAGGGGTAAGACGTATTGTCGTAAAATATGCAAGGATGATTGGAATTAGCGGACGGATTGGACCGCATGCTTTAAGACATACCTTTGCATCGCATCTCCTTCAGGGTGGTGCTGACCTCAGAGTAATACAGGAACTTCTGGGGCACTCATCTCTTTCTACAACACAGAAATATACTCATCTTGATGTCACCCATCTCATAGATGTCTATGACAAGGCACATCCTTTTGCAAAAGAGAAAGTTGATGATGTATCATAAGAATTGTTCCATAGATTAGTAATCGGACATACCAACAGTAGCGAACTTTGTTTCAATGGTTGTCATTCCCGCTTGTCGGGTCACCTCAGGGACTCGCCGGGGAGAGAATCCTTCTGTAAGCGAAGAAAGATTCTGAATTCATCCGCCTGAGGCGGACAAGAGCCGGAATGACAGAATTGAGGATCTTAAATAACTTTTAAGATCTTTACGTATTAAAAACATAAGGAGAACCATGTTTAAAGGCACTACAATCTTATGCGTGAGGCGGGACGGAAAGGTTGCAATAGCAGGAGATGGTCAGGTCACCATGGGTAACACCGTACTAAAGCACAATGCAAAAAAGATAAGAAGGATGTTTGGAGACAAAGTCATTGCCGGCTTTTCAGGGGCAACGGCTGATGCCTTTACTTTATTCGAAAAATTCGAAGGCAAGCTCGAATCTTACAGGGGGAATATAACAAGGGCTGCTGTTGAACTGGCAAAGGACTGGAGAACTGATAAGATTTTAAGAAGACTTGAGGCTCTCCTGCTTGTTGCCGATTTGGAGCATACCTTTATTATCTCAGGCACCGGCGATGTTATCGAGCCAGAAGGTGGAGTCGCTGCCATCGGATCCGGAGGCCCTTATGCACAGGCATCCTCTAAGGCTCTTTTTGAAAATACTTCACTTTCAGCACGAGAGATTGTTGAAAAATCCTTGAGCATTACCGCTGATATATGCATCTATACAAACAAACATGTAACAATAGAGGAGCTGCAATAACATATGGACGACCTTACTCCAAGGAAGATAG
>DAITNM010000170.1:0-1809 GCA_036834585.1 Thermodesulfovibrionales bacterium
TTTTCTGGAGACTTGGCTCCTTCATTTCAGGGATATTTTGGGCTCCGTGACTATACCGAGTCTCTCTATTCCGGCATCCTTTATCTCGCCGATGACTTCGACGACAAATCCGTAGGGTACACCCTTGTCGGCTTTAAGATAGACGTTGGGGTTCAATTTACTTATTGCCTCAAGCTTCTGCCTCATATCTGTTATTGAAACAGGATTGTCATTCATGTAAATAGCTCCGTCTTTCTTTATAGCCAAAGTTATCCTCTCCTCCGGCGGGAGGTCTTTTCCCTTTGCCTTTGGGAGATTAACATCTATACCCTGTTGAAGGAGAGGTGCTGTTACCATGAAGATGACAAGGAGGACGAGCATTACATCTACAAAAGGCGTTACATTTATTTCGGAAAGGACTCTTCTGTCTCTGTCTGCTTTCATGGATTTTCTTTCGTGAAGAGGTCAAATAGCTCCTCTGAAAAATCCTCCATCTCGACAATCATCCTCCGGGCGACACTCAGATAGTAGTTATACGCGATTACCGCAGGAATAGCAGCGCCAAGTCCGGCGGCTGTCGCAATCAGAGACTCTGCTATGCCTGGTGCAACAATAGCAAGGGATGCTGTACCGGCTGCACCAATGCCTCTAAAAGAGTTCATTATCCCCCAGACAGTTCCGAATAGCCCGATGAAGGGAGTCGTTGTCCCTGTTGTTGCAAGGAAATTGAGATACTTCTCGAGTTTTGCTGATTCAAGGGCCTCGTATCTTCTCAGCATCCTTTTGACCTCACTCTTAGAGGTATGCACTTCGTCCGAGTAAACAGATTTGAAGACATTTGCTATTGGACTGATGGTGAAATTCTTTGTTGCCTGGTAGAGTTCTTTAGGGTCCCTCCCTGATCTGTACGCCCTGAGGAACTGGTCGGTCTCTTTCTGTGCCTTTGAGAAATATCTATGTTTGAAGAATATTATTGCCCAGGAGACTACGGAGAAAAATAAAAGGAGTATTAAAACGCCTTTTACCATAAATCCTGCCTGTAGAATTAACTGCAAAGCTGAATCTTTCATGATCACCTCTATAATTTTTAAAAACTTTAAAAGAAATCAGAACAAAAAGTCAAATTAATTACATTTAATGAAGTATTACCCTCTTTCCATATGCTTGCGCAATAAGGGGGAAAAATGCTCACTTAAGCTCTCACTGTTCTTAACTTTTTGACCGATCCTGTTATAATAATAACCACTGAATTTTGAAAATCACTTTGTATGATCTTTGTCCGCGTTCACTATTGGAGGGGTGGCCGAGTGGTTGAAGGCGACGGTCTTGAAAATCGTTGTAGGGGTGACTCTACCGTGAGTTCGAATCTCACCCCCTCCGCCAGCACTTTCTAAATGACAGAGCCCGATAAGTTTTTAGATATGCCCCACATTCCTTAAACGAATTATCTGAGTATCTCGTACATATCTTCAAAGGTAGTCTTCATCGCTTCATCGAACGTTGAGATTTGTCCTCCATTGGCTTTGATAAATTGTTCAGCGTCTTCTTTTTTTCCAAATGCCCATTTTGCTCTTTTTGTCATGGCACCTGATTTGTTTCCACCGACAACCCAGTAAGCCTTCTTTGCATCAATAAGCCTATTCGTGTTGTAATCGGATACCTGTAGTCTCTTCAATGTCTTTTCCCTGTGTGCAGCAAATTCAGCCGCAGTGCAGTGCATACTGCACGTATCCAACTTCGTTCCATCATCGTACTCAATCAACATTCTGTTCCGTGAATGATCCAGTTTCATTCCACAGAGTGAACATGAGCTATATGCTTTCATGTCTT
>DAITNM010000171.1:0-1731 GCA_036834585.1 Thermodesulfovibrionales bacterium
TTTTTATCAAAAATAGGCATGTAATTTGCAAAAATGATAAGTATGAGATTACATAACAGGAATTCTCATTTATGTAGGCATCGGATAGTTTTCTCTATGTTGTTGTTTATGTTCATCACTTTTCTATTTGAGGGCACTGGTTGTAAAAGTTATGGTTCTATAAGTACTTCGGATAACCCGGAGCCTTGTCAGATGCTCAGGGGTAAGAAAGAAAAGTTATTTTTTAACATATACTGGCTCGGGATCTATGTTGGGAATGCGGTTTTAGAAGCCGTCAATGACAAGGATGGCCTGAAAATTACCTCCCGGGTTAATTCTACGCCTATTATTTCCACCTTTTTTACTGTGGAAGACTTTGCTGAAAGTTTGATTATAAGGGGAAGGGCTGCTCATTTCAGGATAAAACAGCACGAGGGCAGATACAAAAGTGATAGAGAGACAATATTTGATGTAAGTACCGGAAAGATTACATACTTTGATTATCGGAAGGGGAAAAGGAATGAACATAGCATCAATGGGCTTGTATGGGATGTTGTTTCTGGATTTTATTTTTTAAGAACCCAGCCTTTAACAGTCGGGAAAACTGTCTATCTCAATGTTTTCGACAGCAACAAGCTCCTTAAGGCTGAGGTGAGTGTCCTGAGAAGAGAAAAGATCAGTGTTTCCGGGAGAGGCGAAGTGCGCACAGTGGTTGTGAAGCCGGATTTAAAATCTGAAGGACTGTTCCATAAGAAAGGTGATATTTTCATCTGGCTCACAGATGATGAAGCCAGAATCCCTGTTAAGGTAGAAACAAGGGTATCGATTGGAAGAGTTGTTGCTGAGCTGAAAACCTCAGAGATTGAGAAGTGAATTTTCATCCCTCCCTTATGCGTTAAAATGATATAATCTATGAAAAATTTACTTTTATTCGGAGGGAGAAATGATAGTCATTGCTGATAATCTGAATATGAGGAATAAAGTTTACATGGAAGCCTTGAAGGGAAGAAAGAAAGATGTCCTCTCAGAGATAGTGAAAAAGATTGCCCACGCTGACATGATAAATGTGCAGTGTTCCCTGGACGGTTCAGGAGACGAAGAGACCCTTCCGTGGTCAGTTGGAATTGTCCTTGAAACAGCAGAGAAAGACATCTGTCTCGATTCAAGAAATATGCATGCTCTGAAAAAAGCCATCCCTCTGTGTAAAAAGCCGCCGCTTATTAACTATATCTCTGCCACAGAACCTGAAGAAAAGGAGGCTATGCTTCAGCTCGTAGCCGACTCAGGTGCCTCTCTCGTTATAAGGGCAACGAGAGCAACACCACCTGCATCGTTGGAAGCAAAACTCCAGATCATCGAGGACCTCCTCGAGATGGCAAACTATGTGGATATTCCTAACGAGAGGATCTTTGCAGACCCTTCTCTTGTGCACATCGGAAGAGGGGTAGGTCAGAAACATATTGCGAATTCCACCGAATGTATCAGACTCCTGAAGGAGTTAGTGGAGCCGCCAATAAATACTATCGCATGGATTTCGAACGTATCTGTTGGCATGCCCCTGGCTCTCAGGAAGAGAGTCGAAGCGGCAGCCATCTGTTATTTTGCCGGGGCAGGACTTGATGCTGCCATGGTTGATGTTCTTGACGAACACCTGAAAAAATCAATTTATCTTATAAAAGCATTCAAGGATGAGATAGTATTTTCACCGGCTGATATTGCGTAGCAATAAAGTAAAATTCAAATTTCAAAATC
>DAITNM010000172.1:0-1718 GCA_036834585.1 Thermodesulfovibrionales bacterium
AGTTCAGAGTTATGAGTTTAAAATCTCAGACAGACTATTTTCTCAGTCTCATTTTACATGGTGAAAGTTTCGATTTGCAATGATGGATATGCTATTTCCCGATACAGAAATTCTTAAATATACTATCGAGGATATCTTCTGTTGTCACAGTACCAACAATCTCGCCAAGCCTGTCAAGGGAATACCTTAGCTCAAGTGCAATTATCTCAATAGGGTTATTTTCTGCAAATCCGGAAATTGCTCTGCAGAGAGCAGTCAGTGCATTTTCTATTGCAAGTTTGTGTCTTAGATTTGTGACAACGATGCCTTCTCTGCCTTCTTTCCAGTTCTTGAGGGAGGAATTGAAAATACTGTTCTTGAGTTCCTCAAGACCGTCGCCTCTGGTAGCTGAGATATGGAGGACAGGTGAATCAAAAGGGGCGTCGTTGTGACCCGCTACCGAAAGGCGTGAGATAATTTCACTCCCATCAAAAGCCGAAGGAAGGTCGTATTTATTAATTACGATAAGCATGTCTTTATTTTTTACCTTTTCCAAAACCTCATGATCCTCTTCCCTCAGTGGTTCACTGCCATCAAAGATGGCAATCACGAGGTCAGCATTTTCAATGCTCTGAAGGCTTCTTCTTACTCCTTCCTTCTCAGCAGCATCATGAACATCCCTTATACCCGCTGTATCCATGATCTTTACAGGAAGACCCTTGATATTCAGATATTCTTCTATAACATCTCGCGTCGTCCCAGGAAGTTCGGTTACTATTGCACGGTCTTTTCTCAGGAGTGCATTCAGGAGGGAGGATTTTCCAACATTTGGCCTTCCAACGATTGCTGTTGAAAGTCCTTCCCTGAAGAATCTTGCCTCCTCATAGGTCTTCAGGAGTCTCTGGAGTTCTGTTTCAATCTCTTTCATTGACTCTTCCAATTTCTCTTTCGAGGCTGTCTCTATATCATCCTCAGGGAAATCTATACATGCTTCTACATGGGCACAAATCTCTTTTAACCTGTCCCTCAGGGCAGTTATCTTTTCAGATAAACCACCCTGAAGCTGTTCTATTGCTATTTTCCTGCTCTCATCAGTCTTTGCTCTTATAAGATCCAGCACTGCCTCTGCTTGGCTGAGGTCTATTCTTCCATTTATGAATGCTCTCCTGGTAAACTCTCCCGGCTCCGCAAGCCTTGCCCCCTCTTTAATGACTAACTGCAGAGTCTTTATGACAGGGGCCATCCCTCCATGGCAGTTTATCTCTACAACATCTTCTTTCGTGTAAGTATAAGGGGATCGCATAACACTAATAAGCACTTCGTCTATCTCATCACCTTTTGCAGGGTCTTTTATGCGGCCGTAAAGTAACCTGTGAGAGATTGAATTCTTGAGAGATTTGTTTTTTGGTGAAAGGAAGATTTTTTCTACAATTGTTATCGAGTCTTTGCCGCTCAGCCTGACGATGCCTATCCCTCCCTCACCTAAGGGAGTAGATATGGCAGCTATAGTGTCATCTGTAAACATCGTTGTTAAAAGGGTTCAAGGATTCGAGGGTTCGAGTATTTTCAAGTAGTTCACTTGACCCCTCTACCCCTTGAATCCTTACAATCTCTTGTTTATTAGTATAACGCAGACAAATCCGGGATTATAAGAGAGGGTTAAGATGCTGCCTTTAGTTTCTTATTCACGTAAAACTGCTGGGCAATGCTCAAGACATTGTTCATTAGCCAGTAGAGAA
>DAITNM010000173.1:0-1569 GCA_036834585.1 Thermodesulfovibrionales bacterium
AGAAATTCATCGAATCCTGGACAGAGGGATTTGAATCCTTTAAGGAATGTCTTGAAGAATATACGCCCGAAGTTGGCGAAAAGATTACAGGAGTTCCCAGAGAAGACATTATAAAGACTGCACTTCTTTATGGTAATGCAATCAGACCTGGAATTTACTATACCATGGGAATTACCCAGCATACTCACGGGACAGAAAATGTCTATTCCATAGCTAACCTTGCAATGATGACGGGAAATCTTGGCAGGGAGAGCACAGGGGTTAATCCTTTGAGAGGACAGAACAATGTTCAGGGAGCCTGCGACTTGGGGTGTTTACCTGATTTTTATCCTGGTTATCAGAGGGTGAATATGCCAGGAATAAAAGAAAGATATGAAAAGGCATGGGCCGTCAAACTCTCTGATAAGATAGGGCTTACAGCCTCAGAGATGGCTAAGGCAGCAAAGGAAGGAAGTCTAAAGGCATTGTATATAATGGGAGAAAATCCTGTTTTGAGCGACCCGGATGTGAACCATACTATTGAGGCATTTAAAAAATTAGATTTTCTTGTTGTTCAGGATATTTTCATGACCGAGACAGCAGAACTCGCTGATGTCGTGCTGCCTGCAGCCTGTTTTGCAGAAAAGGATGGGACATTCACCAATACGGAAAGAAGGGTGCAGAGAGTCAGGAAGGCAGTGGAGCCGCCGGGTGAGGTAAAAGAGGATTCATGGATCATTATAGAGCTTACGAAAAGGCTCGGATACTGGATGAGGTATGACTCTGTGGAAGAGGTATTTCAGGAGGCAGGGAAACTTTGGCCAGCATTGGCAGGGATGACATACAAGAGATTGGACTTCAGAGGTCTTCAGTGGCCTTGTCCTACTCTTGATCACCCCGGCACACAATATCTCTTCAAAGGAGGTTTTCCAAGGGGAAAGGCTGCATTCAGTATTGTCAGATATCGTCCTTCTGAAGAACTACCTGACGAGGAATACCCATTTTTACTCTCGACAGGAAGGCTGCTTTTCCAGTATCATACAGGTTCAATGACAAGGAAGATTGATGCGATAAATAAAGTATCACCCGAGGCATATATTGAAATCCATCCCGGTGATGCAAAACAACTGGGCATCAATGATGGTAAGCGGGTGAAGGTTTCGTCGAGAAGGGGATCTATTGACATCAAAGCTATCATTTCTGATAGACCTATAAAAGGAATGCTCTTCATGCCTTTTCATTTCAGGGAGGCAGCAGCAAATGTGCTTACCAGTACTGCCCTCGACCCTATCGCAAAAATACCGGAGCTGAAGATATGTGCAGTAAAAGTGGAGGCACTTTAGATAGATACACTAAGGAGTGCATAAGTAAGGTCTCGTAGTATGTCATTCCCGCTTGTCGGGAATCTTTCTTAAAGAACCGGAAGGATTGCGGACAAGCCGCAATGACAGAAATCAATAAAGAATGAAGTTTTTACTTTTGGTATTATTAATAACAACGGATTGTATGGTGAGGAGGTATAAAAATGATTCAGGCATTAAAACAGCAGACTTTATTCAGTGATATTGACACTGAGGGCCTTGAGAGACT
>DAITNM010000174.1:0-1568 GCA_036834585.1 Thermodesulfovibrionales bacterium
ATTTTTTATTTATCTCTTTCCCGCAATACTCACACTTCTTTATCTCTGTCATATTTTCAATGTCCACCCGAAGGGCCACCTGGCAGGTCTCCGAAAAAGAATTTATTAAAGATGTCTGGCACAAGCCTTATATACACAATCACTTTGCCATCCTTGATCCTATAGTAGACTTCGAGCAGATCATCTCTTCCGTATACAAAGGGGCGATAGAGAGGTCTTACTTCATATCCTATGGTATTTCCTTTCTCATCGAGAATCCTGCTTAACTGGGACCGCCAGAAGGCATTGTGAAAACTGACAAACTTTCTTGCCTCTTTCAAAGCATCTCCGGCAGGGACTCCCTTTTTTACCTTGTAATCAAATTCAGGGGCATACGGCTCAAACTCATACTGATCTCCCTCTTTATCCAGAAAAGCAATGGTTTCCAAATCATTCATATGACTTCCCCCGTATAATATAAGGATAAAGCTGCCTGTAACTTCTTCAGCCTTAGCTTCCTTCGTTTTCAGATATTCGGCATGTACAAGCGTGGTACTGGTTACAAGGGCGAGAAGAACGATAAAACTAATCATACATATATGTTTCGCTTTTTGCATTTGTTTGCCTCCCCTAATTATGTTTTATATCCTCAAATCGTTTTATTTTAACTTTTTCTATTTCAAATCTGCTAAGGTAATAATTATCATTGCACCAAAGAGAGCGACAGATTTTTTGCTCTCTGAAAAACCTATAATCTATGAGGAGGTATAGTGACTTCTGCAGATGTATATCTCGATAAAATTGACTTTTTACAATATCTTAAAAGACCTGATTGTACCCAGTGCGGCATCGAATCATGTGAAGAATTGATAAATGCCCTCAGAAAAGGGGTGAAGAGACCTCAGGATTGCACTTTCCTCAGTAATAATGAGGCTTATGCTTTTGAGGTAGCCCTTAAAGCTAAAGATTTGTGGCCTGATGTACCTCTCCTCACTCACCCGAGACCAAGTTTAATTGGACTCGTGGAAATTAATAATCCAAACTCAGAGTCATTACTGCTTATTTCAGGCAATAATGATTATACTGAACAGGTTCTTCTGACCACCTTAGGGACAACAACAGGAGCTTTTCATGTTCTCTTTGTGGATACAAACGGGGATACCATTGATATGGCCATGATTTATCAGAGCTTTACAGCAGAGAAGATTTTTAAAGCCATCAAAGAATCGGGCATAGAGGACAGGGTAACAAAAAGAGAATTGATCATCCCTGGCTTTGCTTCATCTCTAAAACAAGATATTGAAAAGATGACAGGCTGGCAGGTTCAGGTTGGACCAATCTGCGCTGCCGAACTTCCACTTTTTCTGTCCAGGATCTGGACTCACCCGAAGGAAACTCTATGGTAGCATGCAACTCCATAGCATGGCTTATGTTACACTATCCGCATTATGGAAAAAGATGCTCCGAGAAGAAAGGCAAAATCTGAAAGAGTTTATTTATTAAGAAAATTGCCCCTACCTGTCAAGGAGTCTCTCAGCAAGGAAGAAGTCGATGCAATTCTTTTTGAAGATATCTGGCCTGATTCTCTC
>DAITNM010000175.1:0-1521 GCA_036834585.1 Thermodesulfovibrionales bacterium
GATGAAGCCGATGAGCACAACATATCTGAGGTGCAAAACCTTATTCGTCTCATAGGACATCACGAAGAAAAGATCATGAACTATTTTATAAAAGGGAAAACCAATGCAAAAGCAGAAGCAATTAATGGTAAAATACAACGATTCATTACTGCCAATTATGGAGTGAGGGATAAAGAGTTTTTTATGTACAGGTTAGCCAGATATTACTCATAGCACATCAAATTAAGACTTAGCGTCCGAAGAAGTAGGCTAAAGGAGATTTTGATGTGATGGTGTATATTTGACATTTTATTATATAACCAATATGAGCAAACAAAAACATACTCAGGAGAATTTATTCGGTTCTTTGGCCTCCATCCTTATTCCTAAAGAATATTTGGAAAATTTCGAGGTAAGCAATGTAGAAGAGAAACCCTCTGAATGGGTGATCACGTTGCTGGAAAAAGAAGATCGTATTCCCCCTGAGGTAACAGGCAGGGCGGTGGTATTAAATGGTTATTGCAATCCCATCAGTATCCTGACACATGCCTTTTCGCTAAAGAAAATTTACCTACAATTTTATCGCAGAAGGTGGAAAGAAGCTGGAAAGGATACGGATTACAGCAATACATACGACCTACATCTGCCTGGGATGAAAACAACAAAAGAATTCGGGGCTTTTTTAAAAGAAATTAGTCGATGAGCACCCTGTTAATTTCAGTACCATAGGAAGATTTATGCAGTTGCCCGGAAAAACAATTTATACCTGGTACCGTCAGAACCTGAGCGGTTATCCTGAAGCCGTAATCAGTGGTATTGTAGGGAAGGATAATTTTATTGGAAAAGACCGAAAAGAGAAGATAGTGCCGATTCTCAAGGCAGAAAATTTTGGAGAAGAAATGGCACTGGATGAAAAAATGATAGATGAAGAATTTTATACCGTGATGACCAATCGCAAGACAGGAAAAATCGCCTTGCTTGCAGAAACCATGCGCATAGATGAATTGAGCTCGTTGATAGACAGGATAGCAGAAGTCAGAGAAGTGGTAAAAGAAATCACGCTTGACATGAGTCCAACGTATGAAAAGTTTTGTGAGCAGAATTTTCCAAAGGCCATCTTGATATCCGATAAATTTCATGTGGTAAAACATATTGTAGAAGCCGTGCAAGCAGTAAGAATCCGGCTTAAACAAGAAGAACTGAGTGCATTGCCCATCACTGCGAAAGAAAGAAAACAAGCTGAAAAGGAAACCCGCTTAATCAATGGAGAAACTAAAATAGAAATGCTCACCCGAAGCAGGTATTTATTGTTCAAAATGAGAGACAAATGGACTCCCTCACAACAAAAAAGATCTTCGCTTCTATTTGAGACGTTTCCTACATTAAGAACTGTTTACGAGCTTACTCAGCAAATCAGACAATGGTTAGATGCAACCAATGTTGGGAAATCTCCTTGGGAAATTGAAAGACAACTGATCTGCTGGTACGATGAAGCCGATGAGCACAACATATCTGAGGTGCAAAACCTTATTCGTCTCATAG
>DAITNM010000176.1:0-1500 GCA_036834585.1 Thermodesulfovibrionales bacterium
AGGTCAAGCCAGCATCCGGCCTGCAGAGGACTCTGGCGTAAAGAATTTCTGTAATGTCTGATTGCCTTATCAATGTCAGAGGCATCACTGCTATACTGGTAAAATCTCCCGAGGGCATATTGATAAGTAGCATTTCTACTGTCAAGAGAGGCTGCTGAAAGCAGTCCTTTCTCATCCATCTGCCTGAATGAGATTTCACCTAAAAGGAGTCTAAAGGCAAGCAAAAGCAGAGGGAGACAAAAAATGAGTGCTGCTAAGAGAAATAAAAGGTGTGAGCGATCATTTTTTATTCTCATCACCATAACTTCTGTAATAGCTTCTGTAATAATTATAGTAATGACTGTATCTCATGGCTGACTGGTCTACTGCGTTGAGTACAATCCCCAGTATTTTTGCACCAACAGCTTCAAGCATCCTCCTTGTCTCAAGGGTAGTCTCTTTTGTTGTCTTTCCGGATTTAGCAATTAACATAACACCGTCAGTGTAAGAGCTGAGAATAAGGGAATCGGGTAAACCGATTACAGGAGGGGTATCAAAAATAATGAAATTATATAAATAGAGGCTATTGATGAGTTCCTTTAATCTCAGTGAGTTTAAAAGCTCTGCGGGATTCGGTGGTATAGGCCCTGAGGTAATGACATGGAGGTTTGGAATATTCGTTTCTTTCATCAAATCTTCTGTGAGCTCCTCAATGCCTGAAAGATAAGTCGAGAGACCTGATGTATTGTCAACATCAAAAAGCCTGTGCAATTTCGGTCTCCGCATATCAGCATCTATGATTAAAACTTTAGCGCCTGATCTGGCAAAACTGATGGCAGTGTTTATTGCAGTAGTTGTTTTGCCTTCTTCTCTTGCTGGGCTTGTGATTGCAATGATTCTCGGGGGTCTGCCTCCTGTGGAAAGAAGCAGGAATGTCCTTAGCGTGCAGTAAGCTTCAGAGACGGGACTTTTGCTATCTGCATGGGTAATATACTCTACAGGGAGATCTCCCTCGTAATCTCCATGGAAGGGTATGAACCCAAGTGTAGGAAGGGATACCCTTTTTTCGAGGTCCTCTGGTGTCTTGATTGTATTATCAAGATATTCAACAAAAAAGGCGAGCCCGATTCCTCCAAAAAGTCCAACTATTATTGATAGAATGATGTTCAGGCGTTTATTTGGCTTGTATGGTGATTCCGGGATTTCAGCCCTGTCAATCACCTGAATGTTACTTGCCTTTAAGGTTTCGGAGACGCCGGTCTCTTTAAGCTTCTGAAGAAGTCCATTATAAAGTTCCCTGTTTGTATCAACCTCTCTTTTTAATATCTGATACTGAACAAAATAATCCTTCAGGTTAAGGGCCTCTTTCTTTTGAACCTCGAACTCTGATCTTAAATATTTCTCTCTCTTCAATGCTGCATCGTAGTCTTTTTTCACACCCGTAATAATCTTCTTGGCTTCAGAATCCATTTTCTTTTTTATCTGGTCGATCTGTTCTTTGAGCTTTACCATTTTGGGATA